>JAITPZ010000256.1 GCA_031289165.1 Synergistaceae bacterium | reverse complement strand
CTGCGTCAGGTCGGAATTGTCGCCGCGGCCGGAATCTACGCTCTGGAACGTAACCTGAACCGCATGGCGGAGGATCACGAAAACGCCTGTCTGATGAAGGACGTTCTCCAAAAGGGCGGGCTTCGCGTCGGGGAAGTGCGTCGGCCCACAAACATGGTGTATTTCGGGACGCCGGACGAACAAAGCGCGGACCGGCTTCTCGAAGCCTGCAGAAAGCGACAGGTGATTTTCAATAAGACGGCTCCGGATACCTTCCGCCTGGTGACGCACCTGAACGTCAGCAGAGAGCAGGCGATTCGCGGGGCGGAAATTATCGCCGGAGAATTTCAGAACCGATAATGAACGTGCTTCGAAGTAAAAAATTCGTGGGGCTGGCAGGAGTGTTCTTCACACTCCTGTTTTTTGCTTTCCTCCCGTTTCCCGCCGAGGGGGCGGTGACCACCCTCTACAGGGGAAACGCCGCGCTGGGGCAGACCCCGGCGACGAACGGCGAGGACGGGTACGTCGTCTCCGTCGTGGATACCGGCGCGCTCCTGGGGTTGGAGGCGTCCCTCGCGGGAGAGGAGCTGTTGCTGACCCGCGGGAGGGATCGGCTGCGAATTGTTCCGGAGGCCGTGGCGGCCTGGTATAATAACCAGCTCATTCCGCTTTACGGCCCGGCCCGTTTCCGGGACGGCAGATGGTGGATGGACGTCCCGTCGCTGCTGAGTCTCCTTCAGCGTTTTGCCGGCCGGGGAAATGACGACAGGCTGCGCTTCGAGGAAACGACGGGGACGAAAACGGATCAGGTTCCCACCGTCCCCGCGGGGGGGACGCCTCCTCCCGATCCGGCGCCCGGGAAGGTCGAGGCGCCGTTGGAGGTCATCGTCGTTTCTGCGAAGCCTCCGGAGAAGAAGCCGGCGGCGCCTCCGCCTGAGAAAGTCCCGGTGGCTTTCACCAGGACGGCGGCAGGCGAAATTCGGGCCATTCGGTGGAGTACATCGAGGGAAAAAATACGGGCCGTAATCGACTGCAGCGAGGGATCGAATCCCGAAATGAAGGTCGCGGCGGGGAAGATTTCCATGAACTTCGACCGTATCGTCGACGGCCTTGAGGGTCTCCCCTCGCCCTATGAAAATGTCGACGCCGAACTGATGCAGGGAACGAATTCCGTAACGATTGTCTTTACCGTCACGGACGTCAGGGTCGAAAAACTCCTTCTGGACAATCCCAGGCGCGTCGTTCTGGACTTTATCTTCAACTCCGCGACGGCGATCAGAGAGATGCCGCAGCAGCCCGTGAAGCAACCGGAGACGACCACCCCGACCACGCGGGAAGCTCCCCGGAAGAACGGCAAATTGCTGGTGGTCCTGGACCCGGGACATGGAGGCAAGGACCCGGGAGCGACGGGCAACGGATTCAGGGAGAAGGACATCAACCTGAGCATCGGCCTGCAGATGGAAAAGGCGTTGAAGGCGAAGGGGCTGGACGTTCGCATGACCCGCAATACGGACGTTTACCTGACGCTGCAGGAGCGGACGGATATCGCCAACAAACTGAACGCGGACATGTTCGTCAGTATTCACGTCAACTCGCTGCCGCCGGGAAAAAATTCGGCGGGATTTGAAATTTACCTGATGGCGCTGCCAACGGACAGGGACGCCCTCGCGCTGGCGAAGATAGAAAACCGGGAATACCTGGGGGACAGGCCCGCGAACGGCGCGGCGGCGGACCGACGGACCGAGCTTTTGCTGAAAATTCTGGGCGACATGCAGCAAAACAATAAAATCTATGAAAGTACCACAGTTGCCGAGGTTCTCTTCAGGGCGGGGAACGCGGCGGGTTTGCCCATGAAGCGGGTGGCCCAGGCGCCCTTCTTTGTTCTTCGCGGGGCGGGGATGCCGGCGGTGCTGATGGAAACGGGTTTCATCACGAATGCCCGCGAGGCGAAGCTGCTTGCTCATCCCGGTTATCAGCAGAAAATTGCCGAGGCGATGGCGAACGGGATTTACACTTATTTGAAGTAGAGAGCTATTTTGAGGCAGGAACTCGTGCAATACAAAGGGCACTTTATGAAGGGATTCAGGTTGAAGCACAAATCCGGGGAGTGAGAAAAAATGGTTCGCCGCAGAGACAACGCTTCTTCTGACCGCCATCGGGATGATTTTTCGGAGAGGGAATTCGAGGAAAGGGTGGAGGCCCGGCGCAAACGCGCCATAAATTCGCCCGATCTCCGCAGGACTCCCAGGAAGAACGAAAAAAACAGGGCGCCGCTTCTTTTGCGTGTTCTGGCGTGGGGCGGTGTGATTTTGCTCTGTTTTGTGGCCGGTTACGCTGGGACTTCCTCTATGCTGAAGTTGCTCGATAAACAGAGTTTTCTCAAGCCGGACGACAGGATACAGAACCGGGAGGACGCGGAGAAGCTGCTCGACGAGGATCCCGCTGCGGCTCTCGCCAGCGCCCGACTGGATATGCAGAAGGTGGCCCTCTCCCTCTTCTATCCCAGAGAGGGGAAGCTGACGGAGGAACGCGTCGAGATCATATCCGGAATCCGGGAGGAGAACATTCGGGACGCGGTTCACAGACTGATTGATCTGAGTGGTTTCTTCGGCGGAGAAGCCCGGGTGCAGCACATTTTCCGCAACGTCGATACGGTATATCTGGACTTCTCGGGTTCCTTCGTTTCCGCTCTGGCCGCCGCCGGCGCGAATCCGAGCACGCTTTTCATCACGGGAGTGGTGCGCACGCTGCGGGATAACTTTCCTCCGATAACGAAGGTTCGTTTTCTGGTGGACTCCAAAGTGACGAGCGCGGGAGCGCCCGTGGACCTGACGGCTACATGGCAGCTGCCGCGGTAAGGAGTGGGCGCTTCTGTTTTTTGAGCGACTTCTTCTGGCGTCCGGCAATCGCCGCAAATATGAAGAATTTCTGGAGCTTCTTCCCCGCGAGGCAGTGAAGGAGCTTGTTTTCGCTCCGGACGCGTTCCCGCTGGAGGTGGAGGAGACGGGAACGACTTACGCCATGAACGCCATCCTGAAGGCACAGGCCTGGGCGAACGCGTCCAGGCTTCCCTCTCTTGCGGACGACAGCGGTATCGAGGTGGAGGCTTTGCAGTGGAGACCGGGCGTGAGATCCGCTCGCGCCGTGGAGGGAAGCGACGACGTGCGCAATCGCTGGCTTCTCGATCAGATGCGGGGACGAAGCGACCGGCTCGCGTATTTTGTCGCTGCCGTCGCTCTCGCCGTCCCGGACGGTTGGACGCTCGTCTGCGAGGGCGCCTGCAGGGGCCGTCTGGGCGAATGCGGAGCAGGAGAAAACGGTTTTGGCTACGACCCCCTTTTTATTCCCGACGGATACGGCGTCACCATGGCCGAACTCTCGTCCGCCCTTAAAAATCGAATATCCCACCGCGCGCGAGCCGTGTCCGTTTTGCTGGAAATACTGGCGGAAAAGTGACTTATACCAATTCGCATTCAACAGAGAGTTAATAGCGCCCCTGGTATTAGAGTATAACTGGCTTTTAACTATTCTGACTTCGGGCCTTTGATTTCAATTTGGCATCAGATTCAGCAACGACTTCAAATCGGATGACGTGCGCGGGTCGGGTCCGGTCGTTCATATGGTAAAATAACCTCTCGGTTTGTATTTATCGACTGCAGGAGAAGTGAGGAGGAGTATTCCGTTATGGTTATGAGAACTTTGGTGTCCCTGATCCACGTAGTGGTCAGCGTCATACTGATGGTAGTGGTTTTGCTCCAGCACCGCAAGCAGGGTGGTTTTGGCGGGGCATTCGGCGGAGGGACTCAGGCGGACGTCGGACAATGGCAGCGCTTTACCGGACTGACCAAGATCACGGTCGTTCTTGCGGCTCTTTTTATGGTGACTTCGATGTTTCTGGCTCTTGTAAGGTAGCGAAGCGGAGTTCCGGACAACGGTTATGTTGAACTCTCTGAGAGATGTGCTCGCTTTTTCGGTTGACGGGGCGAGATTTCTCAGCGCCACGCACGATGAAATACGTTCGGGCGCCGCGACGGATGTCTACTTCGTCAACACCCGCGACGTTTTGACTTCGGTGGGGCGTTTGGACGTTCCTGTGGTTGCGGAGGTTTTCGCCCGTGAAGGCGGCCTCTTCGCCGGGATGGGCGAGGTTATCGAGCTTCTGAAAGGGCGACCTCTCGTGATCGAGGCCCTGCCCGAGGGAGAGCGTTTTTCCCCGCGGGAAACGGTTTTGCGTATTCGCGGTTCCTACGGCGAGTTCGGTATTTTCGAGACGACAGTTCTGGGTTTTCTCGCCAGTTCCAGCGGTTGGGCCACGGCGGCGCGCGAGTGCGCGGACGCCGCCGGGAGCAAACCGATTCTTTCCTTCGGCGCCCGTCACCTTCATCCCGCGGTCGCGTCCGTGATGGACAGCGTCGCGGTTCGAGTCGGAGGATGCGCGGGGGCGAGCAGTATTCTGGGCGCCAAACTGTGCGGTAAAATGCCGGCGGGAACGATTCCGCACTCCGCCGTCCTGATCATGGGGGACACGCTTGCCCTCGCCAAAGCCTATGATGCGGCGCTCCCCGGCGAGGTCGGGCGCATTTTTCTGGTCGATACCTTCAGAGACGAGGCCGAGGAAGCCCTGCGCCTGGCGGAGGCTCTGGGGAAGCGGTTGGACGCGATTCGCCTGGATACTCCCGGCGAACGGGGCGGCGTCACGCCGGACCTTGTGCGCGAGGTGCGTTATCGCCTGGATATGGCCTCGTTTCAGCACGTCCGTATTGTCGTTTCGGGGGGGCTGAACCCTGCGCGAATTGCCGAACTTTCGGCGGCGGGGGCGGACGTTTTTGGTGTGGGCAGCTACATCGCGCACGCCGAGCCCATTGACATGACCATGGACATCAAGGAGATCGAAGGACGCCCCGTGGCGAAACGCGGAAGGTTGCCGGGAGTACTTGCTAACGATCGTCTTGTTCGTATACAATAATAAGGGTTTGTCGGGGAAAATATATAAATCGCCGGTGTGCGTGAAGCGCGACGGTCTGCTTCGGAGGGGCCCCCTGCCACGTTTCCGAAGTGGAAAATGTCCGTTCTTTACAGGCAGATTGTTGATTTATGCAGAATCCCCAGGTTCATTCGAGGAGGAAACAAAATGGCAGGCAGTGGTTCCTGGCTGGCTAAGGCCGAAAAGGTAGAAAGACAGTGGTTTGTGGTCGATGCCGCGGGCAGGCCCATCGGGCGTCTTGCGGCGCAGATCGCACGCATATTGACGGGGAAGCACAGACCCACCTTCACTCCCCATGTGGATACGGGCGACTTCGTGATCGTCATTAACGCCAATAAGGTTCGTCTGACGGGCAAAAAGGGTGCGCAGTCTCATTATCATTACCACACGGGGCACAGCGGCGGGTATCGTTCGATTTCGTGGGACACGATGCTTCAAAAGAGGCCGGAGTTTCTTTTCGAGCACGCCGTGAAGGGGATGCTCCCTAAAACGCGTCTCAAGTACGAACGCAAACTGAAGGTGTATGCGGGTTCCGTCCATCCTCACTCCGCACAGTCGCCCGTGGCGCTCGATCTGTAGGAATGGGGAGGAAAGAATAAATGCAGGATAACAGTTATTTCTGGGGAACCGGCAGGCGCAAGAACGCGCTCGCCCGTGTGAGGGTGCGTCCGGGCAGCGGTGAGATCAAAATCAACGAGCGCACGGTCGAGGACTATTTCCCGCGTCTGGTGTGGCAGTCCCAGGTGCTCCAGTCGTTGAAAGTCGCAAGCCTGGAGGGCAAGGTCGATGTATTCATCCGCGCCTCCGGCGGCGGGCTGACGGGACAGGCGGGGGCGGCCAAAATGGGCATAGCCCGCGCCCTCATCAAACTGAATCCCGATTTGCGTCCCGCGCTGAAAAAAGAGGGCCTTTTGACCCGTGATTCCCGTATGGTCGAGCGTAAAAAGTTTGGGCAGAAGGGCGCCAGGGGAAAGAGGCAGTACTCGAAGCGCTAAATTTTTCGAGCGCGGCGCGTTGGGAGATTGCATTCGAGGTCGCGAACTTTATGTGAAACGGATTCTCATACGGGAATCCGTTTTTTTGATGAGCTTCTCTTTCAATTCCTGGAGGTTTTGGCATGAGCGTTCTGGTGACGGGCGGGGCGGGATATATCGGCAGTGTGACGGTGGAGGCGCTTTGTGCGGCGGGGGAGAGCGTCGTCGTTCTGGATGACCTCGACAGAGGTCACAGGGGCGCGCTGGTCCCCGGGATTCCATTTTACGAGGGAGATGTCGGCGACGCCTCCCTCGTGAAGAACATCGCGACATCCCACGGAATAACTCAGGTCGTTCATTTCGCCGCCTTCACTTCCGTTCCGGAGTCCGTCGAGCATCCCCTTCGCTATTTCGACAACAACACGGGGAAGGTCGTGAGGATGCTGACCGCTCTTAAGGAGTGCGGCGTCGAAAATATCGTCTTTTCCTCAACGGCCGCCGTGTATGGGGAACCGGAGTACACGCCCATCGATGAGGACCATCGTAAGGAACCGACCAACCCCTACGGTCTTTCGAAATATTTTGTGGAGCAGATCCTCGATCGGGCGGACTCCGCGTATGGCCTCACGCACGTGGCGCTTCGTTACTTCAACGCGGCGGGAGCCACGGCGACGAGGGGGGAGGATCATCGGCCCGAAACCCATCTGATCCCCCTGGTGCTGCAGGTCCCAATGGGCAGGCGGACGCACGTGAGCCTTTACGGCGCCGATTACCCGACGCCCGACGGCGCCTGCGTGCGGGATTATATTCACGTCGCCGACCTCGCCGACGCGCACGTGAGGGCCCTGCGTTACCTGAAGGACGGCGGAGCCAGCCAGAAGATCAACCTGGGAAACGGAAAGGGGTTTTCCGTGCGCGAGGTCGTCGACGTCGCGGAAAGAGTGGCGGGGGTCAAAATCCCCGTCCGGGAGGAGCCGCGCCGCGCGGGCGATCCCTCCATACTGATCGCGGGTTCGGAGAAGGCGCGAAGCGTTTTGGGTTGGGCTCCGCGTTATCCCGAGCTGGAAGGCATCGTTCGCTCCGCCTGGGAGTGGCATCAGGCGCACCCAAATGGGTATTCCGGGCAATGACAGAAGAGCCAAAAGTCCTTTAGAGACAGGGACTTTGAACATTGCTTGATTTTTGCCTCTTGACCGTTGAAGCGTGTTGCGTTAAAAATAGACGATATTTCGAGTTTTGTACGCGGTTTTTTATCGATTGACTTTGAAGTGTGTTTTACCAATATCGTTCATAACAGGAGGAGTTTGGAAATGACGAAAACAGAATTGATCGACAAGGTTGCGGAGTCTGCCGGGATGACGAAAAAGGATGCCGGAGCTGCGGTGACGGCTGTGTTTGAGGCGATTACCGGCGCGCTTGTCGGTGGCGACAAGGTCCAATTGATTGGTTTCGGTTCTTTCGAGGTGCGTGACCGCGCCGCCCGCGACGGGCACGATCCGCAGGATCCAAAGAAGGTTATCCACATTCCGGCCAGGAAGGTTCCCGTTTTCAAGGCGGGCAAAGCCCTCAAGGACAGCGTACTGTAACTTTTTCAGACCCTCCCTCGCGAGATCCTGATATCTTAAAGGCGAGCTGAAAACAGACTCGTCTTTTTGTTGTTTCTTATCGTTTTAAAGGCAGGAGGTGTCTTTATATGAGAACAAACGGTTTTGTGCTGTTGCTGCTGGCGCTTTTTCTGGTGATGTTTCCGTTTTCCGTTCAGGCCGCGACTCCGGAGAGCCTCATAAAAGACTCCATCAACATGCTGAATGAGATGATGAAACAGGATGACGCGAAGAGCATGGCCGACGTCATCGACGGAGCCAAAGCCATCGCCTTTGTCCCGAGCATGGTGAAGGCAGGTTTTGTCTTGGGCGCCGAATACGGGGAGGGACTCGTGCTGCGCCGGGAAAATAAAAAATGGTATGGCCCCGCGTTTTACAACCTGAGCGGGGGGTCTCTGGGGCTTCAGATCGGGGCTCAGAAGATCGCTCTTGCGCTTGTCGTCATTAACGACGCCGGAGTCAATGCGTTTTTGAAGAGCAAAACCAAACTCGGCGCGGACGTGGCGGTGGCTGCGGGCCCGGTCGGTCGGAAGGGCGAGGCCGCGACCGACGCCCGGATGAAGGCTTCCATATACAGCTACTCCATGACGAAGGGACTGTTTGCGGGGCTGTCTCTGGACGGCGCGGTCATCAGCATCAGCGTCAAACGCGACCAGGAGTACTGGAAAAAGGAAATCAGCGCGGCGGACGCCCTGAAAGTCCGCGCGACGGATAAGCGCATTCTGCCCCTGATTCAGGCGATCGAAAGCATTTCCAAAAAGGCGAAGAAGAAATAATAAATAAAGAACATGACCGTGCGGTTCTCTCCGTGGGCCGGGTCGGGTACTTCCCCTCTGTTGTGCCCCGCTACGGCTCGATCAGCTCGCTCAGGAACGGAGGCAGCACAAAGGCGGCTCTGTGAATTTCGTTCGTGTAGTAGCGGGTTCCTGTCACTCCGCGCAGGGGCGTCGCCGGGTCCGGAAGCAGGGACGCCGCGCCGTAGGTCCACATGCCCGACGGGTAGGTGGGAACGGCGCCCCAGTACATCCGCACGAGGGGAAAGACGGAGCGCATCTGTCGCATGGCCTGTCGCATCAGGGCCGTGTCGGAGAAGGGAGATTCCGTCAGCTCCACCATGATCCCCCCGGGGTTCAGCACGTTTCTGATGTCCCGGTAGAACGGGGCCTGAAACAGGCCGGCCGCGAAGTCTACAGGGTCGGTGCTGTCCACGATGGCGACGTCGAAGCGCGCGTCGGTCGTGCGAATGAACTCGAGCGCGTCCATGCAGCGGACGTCCGCCCGCGCGTTTTCCAGCTCGCACCCCACGGAGGGCAGATACTTTTTCGACGCCTCGATGACTTCTCTGTCGATGTCGACCAGGGTGCAGACCTCCACCTCCGGGTGGCGCAGGACCTCGCGCAGGATCGCGCCGTCGCCGCCCCCCACGATGAGAACGCGTGTCGGGCGGGGATGCGCGCAGAGGGGAACGTGCGCCATCATCTCCGAATAACAGAATTCGTCCCGTTCCGTCAGCTGTATCGCCCCGTCGAGCACGAGCGTGCGCCCGTACTCCGGGGTATCGACGATCAGGATTTCCTGATATGGGGTTTTCTTTCGAAAAAGCGTGTCGCCAACCCTCAGCGAAAGACGCATATGATCGGTCTGCTCCTCCGTCAGCCACAGGCTGTTTTCCCGTCGCGCGCGCACCACGGGCGTTTCCGTCACAGATGTTTTCATCTCGGAAGATTTCGCGTCAGAAGTTTTCATGAGCATTCCCCCATATAAATTTAAATTCAGAGGCCCGGTGAGGAAACTGAGCGACTCGCACAGCTCGTTCTTCGCCGGCTCCCTGCTTATGAAGTCAGAATAGCTGAAAACCGGTATGTCATATTATCTTTATTTTTTTGTCATAGGTGCGCCTCATGAAGATGATGCACAGCGCCAGAGTCCCGCACTCGGCGATGGGGAAGGACCACCAGGTGGCGTTTACAAAGCCCGTAAGGGACAACAACCAGGCCGCAGGAAGGAGCAGGAGCAGCTGGCGGGATCCGGCGACGAAGAGGCTTTCCATGCCGTTGCCCAGCGCCTGAAACACCGACAGGGAGACGATGCAGAACCCCGCGAACAAAAAGTGAAGGCTGATGATCCGAAGGGCGGGAACCCCGATCGCGATCATTTCCGGCGTGGCGTTGAACATCATCAGCAACTCGTTCGGGAAGATATGGAAAACCGCCACGCCGAGCAGCATGATGCCGACGGCGTACACCAGGCTCAGCCGGATCGTCCCGATGATGCGCTCCTTTTTCCTTGCTCCGAAGTTATACGCGATAATGGGGACCATGCCGTTGTTCAGGCCGAATACCGGCATGAAAACGAAGCTCTGCAGCTTGAAGTAGACCCCGAAAACCGCGGTCGCCGTGGGTGTGAAGGAGATGAGAATCCTGTTGAGCCCGTAGGTCATGACCGAACCCAGGGAGGCCATGAGGATGGAGGGCAGCCCCACCGCGTAAATTCTCTTCATGATTTCGAGGTCCGGCCTGAACTCCCTCACGGACAGCCGGATCTCGTGGTTCTTTCGAAGGTTGAACCAGAGCGCGAGACATGCCCCCGCCGCCTGTCCGATTACCGTAGCGAGGGCGGCCCCGGCCACGCCCATTTTTGGAAAACCCAGCAGCCCGAAGATCATGATGGGGTCCAGTATGATGTTCGTAACGGCTCCTGCCATCTGCGAGATCATGGAGTAAACGGTCTTTCCGGTGGACATCAGCAGCCGTTCGAACGTGATCTGATTGAACACGCCGAAGGAAAAAATGCAGATGACGGACAGGTAATCCCGTCCGTATTCAATGATCTCCGGAATGTTCGTCTGCGTGCGGAAAAACGCCTCAGCCCCCGTAAATCCCACGATCATAAACACGACACAGTTCATACAGGCCAGAAGAATTCCGTTCATCGCCGATTTGTTGACGGCGGTGAAATTCTTTTCTCCAAGACTTTTCGACAGAAACGCGTTCATGCCAACGCCGGTCCCGACCCCGATGCCGATGATCAGGCTCTGAATGGGAAATGCCAGCGAGACGGCGGTCAGCGCGTTTTCGTTGATCTGAGCGACAAAAATGCTGTCCACGACGTTATAAAGGGCCTGAACCAGCATAGCGATCATCATCGGAATGGACATGGAGAGCAGCAGCTTATGAACGGACATCACGCCCATTTTGTTTTCGGGGCGCTTCTCCATCGACTCCTCCGTTAAATTTTCCTTCGAGTTCCCCATATAAAAATTTCCTCCTGAATCGGCACGCACGCAACGGAGAGCTTAAAAATTCCGCGAATTCCGACCTGCTCCACGCGTTTTTTCCGTGCCACTGAATTTGTTGCGGGCAAAGTCTCTCGACCCCAAAATGCAACAGGCTATATAGTATCATCAAATACAGATCCTTCAGTATCCCTCGGAACATGGAAAGTCAGAGTCAATTTCAGCCGCCGACGGCTGCTCGCGTTTGAGCGCACAGGCGCCCATTCCGCCCGTTCAAAAATCGAGGGACAAAAATTCCTGACGCAAAAAAGCTACCCCTGGGCGATTTTTTTGTTGCTTTTAATTCCAAACAGGTCGTATCGTTAGTTTTAGCACAGAAACTCCTCATTTTCATTATTGGCCGGCCTGCTATGCTTGCCTGACAATAACGAAAGGGAGTGACACCGTGGACACCACGCCGGAAGCTGTCGCCGGAAATTCGTTTTTCGCTCCACTTACATTCAGTTTTACAGATACGGAGCTTGCGGTGCTTTACGGGTGGCTGCGCGATACTTACGACACGTCATCGGAAACGGACAAAGACTGACGCGCTCATTTCCGCTCAGGTCTCCGCATGTCCGCTCAAACCTGAAGCCAAAAGGCTTTATAATAGTATCGAGAGGTGGTTGCCCATGAGAGCGGAATACGAGACGAAGAGACCGGGCGAGGCTCCGAACACCGGCGACAATCCGGAGAAACAAAAGGGCTTCGATCATGACGGCCTGTGGAAGGACCTCATCGAAAAATATTTTTACCAGCTTCTTGAAAGGGCCGTTCCCGGGCTCTTCAGAGAAGCGGATACCAGCAGAAAACCCCGCTTCCTCGACAAGGAATTCAGGGACATCCTGAACACGTCGGACCCGGAAATTCATACAAGTCCCAACTTCGCGGACTATGTTTTGGATGTTCCCCTGAAAAAAGGCAGCGCGAGGTGGATTTTGCTCCATCTCGAATCCCAGGGACCCGGGGGCGGCAGGCTCGCCGTGAGGATGTACGATTATAAATCTCTGATATACGTGCATTACCGCAGGGAACCGGTGGCGCTCGCCATTATTATTGGCGGGCATAAAAAGGAAAAGAGGTATTATTCGCACAGCCAATATGGAACAAAGGTCGTTTATGAGTATAATAATCTCGTGCTGGCGGAGCTGGACGACGAAGAGCTTCTGAAGAGCGACAATCCCCTGGACCTCGCGCTTTACGCGGCAAAGCAGGCGGCGCGGTATAAAGAAGATCTCCAGAAATACCGCTATCTGCGCACGCTGGCCTCCCTTCTCGCGGAACGGGGCCTGAACAGGGAAGAAAAACGCGACCTGCTGCTCTTCCTCGAACGAATTCTCTGCCTGAAAGACGCAAAGTTGAAGAAAAAATACAAAGAATATCGACAGCAACTGGATAAGGAGGGAAAGATCGTGTACATACCGTTCTACGAGCAGGAAGAAGCTGACGAGCTGATACGAAGCAGCATGGAAAAAGGGAAAGAAGAGATGGCGAGGAATTTACTGGCTCATGGGGTGCCGCTCGACATCATTGCCAGAAGCGCCGGTTTGCCTCCTGAAAAAATACAGGGTTTGATATCCTGACATTTTGACCTGACTCCCGCCGGATAAGGAGGGAAAGATCGTGTACATACCGTTCTACGAGCAGGAAGAAGCTGACGAGCTGATACGAAGCAGCATGGAAAAAGGTATGGAGAAGGGTAGAGAAGAAGGTATAGAAAAAGGGATAAAAAAAGGCATGGAAAAAGGTATGGAAAAAGGTATGGAAAAAGGGATAAAAATAGGTATGGAAAAAGGGAAAGAAGAGATGGCAAGGAATTTGCTGGCTCACGGGGTGCCGCTCGACATCATTGCCAGAAGCGCCGGTTTGCCTCCTGAAAAAATACAGGGTTTGATATCCTGACGCGTTGTCTCCTCTGGAAGGAGAATCGTACGCTGGACGCAAAAAACCGCCCGAAAGGGCGGTTTTTTTGTTGTCTATTTCAAAACAACCCCGCGTTGAAGCGCAGAGGTTACGAAACGGTTTTCTCCGCTCCTTCCGTCTCTCTCCAAAAAATGACCGGAGATCGCCTGATGGCGACCTCCGAGGTTGTTGCATATTCAGTTTTGGAATTATCTTTCGAAAATCTTATCCGCGGATCAGGCTCAGGACGGACTGGGGGAGCTGGTTGGCCTGGGCGAGCATCGCGGTGCCGGACTGGGAGAGGATCTGGAGGCGCGTGAAGTTCAGCATCTCCTTGGACATGTCCGCGTCGCGGATGCGGCTCTCGGCGTCCGTCAGGTTCGTGCTGGTGGTCGTCAGGTTAGTCACGGTGTGCTCGAGGGCGTTCTGGTACGCGCCGATCTTCGCGCGCTGCGTGGAGACCTTGTTGATCGCGGTGTCCAGAATCGTGATGGCGCGCGCCGCGGACTCCCGGTCCGTCACGATGACCCGTGTAACGCCCAACGCAGCCGCCGACCTGTTGCCGATGTCTACCGCCACGTCCT
>JAITPZ010000229.1 GCA_031289165.1 Synergistaceae bacterium | reverse complement strand
CAAAAGAAATATCAAGGAGAAAAGAATACCAAAACCTTTAAATTGTTTTCAAAAAAATACAATTTAGGGAGAAGGTGGAGGTCTTTCTATATTTTTAGAAGTTCCCTTGGACTTATCCTGCGCGGTGAACTTCACGCCCTGTTTCGTCACGGTCATGGAGTACCCTTCCAGACCGGTGGATTCCCGCTGTTCTTTCTGCGTTTCCTTCTGTACCGCGCGTTCATAGGCGTGTTTCGTCGCCAGTATCGAACGCTGGGTTCCTCGTGAATACTCATGGAGAAATGATTTTTTCTCAGAGTTCGGTCATATTTGGCTTGCTGCGGAAGGAATCATTGCGGTCGAACAAAATGGACTGTGGGGATTGCTGAAATTGGAGAACCGGTGACACGGCGCAAACTTCAAAACCAGGCTGTGGACATTGGTTTCGAAGGGGGCACCGTTTTCGGTTTTTAAAAGGGCCAGCCGGGGAGGAACAGGCGGCCGAAGTGGTTGCCGATAAACAGGAGGAACTCAGGGCCCCGGAGCAGGGTGAGGATTCCTCCGACGGCGAGGTAGGGAACGAGAGGAATGGAATCCCGACGGCCCCATTTGACCTTACCACGGAACATCAGCCAGGCGATCCCGAAGCCGCCGGCTATGATCCCCAGATAGAAGGCGAGCAGGGTCAGCTTCCAGCCGAAAATGGCCCCCACTCCGCCCATCAGGCAGGCGTCGCCCCATCCCATGCCTCCACGGCTCGCAAGGATGATGACGGCGAAGATGGCCCATCCGACGGCGGCTCCGATCATTCCGTCGATGAAGGCGTCTCTGCCGCCGAAAAGACGCATCAGCAGACCGCAGATTCCCATAACCAAGGGGTAGATGTCGAATACGTCTCCCGATTCATAGTCGGTCAGGGCGTTCAGCAGCAGGCCGAAGGCGCCGACCATGGACAGAGAGAACGCCCAGGTAAGGCTCCAGCGCCACGCCAGAAGCCCCGCCGCGGCGGCGCCGACCACCTCGACGATGAAGTAACGGGGAGAGACGCGCGCGCCGCAGCCCCGGCAGCGGCCCTTCTGAATCAGCCAAGAGACGAGGGGGATCAACTCCACGGAGGTGAGTTCCTTTCCGCAGGATTCGCAAACGGAGCGTTCCCTGCCCCACCACGGTTTTCCCGCGATGCTGCGATGGGCGACCACGTTGAAAAAAGATCCCAGAGACGCGCCCAGAAGCACGGAGATCACGATCTGCAATAACGGAAAAAACTGCGCGAAAAAAGGGTTATTCATTATAAAGAAGATTCCTCCGAAAGTGTTATCTTTTTTTCTCGCCGTAACGCTGCTGGCCGTAGGATGCCGTATGCTGCGCTCCGTCGCGTTGCGCGACAGAGTCCTTCATCTGTTTCAGGGATTGCTCGAATTCCTTCGCCAGTTTTTGCCTGTCCGCGTCCACAGACTCTCCGCTTTTATCCAGGTTACGGTCGAGATATCCCATATCGACAAGCGCCTGAACGTCCCGAATATCCATCTCCAGCGTCTCGGAGAGCGACTCCACATTGAAATCGACTTTTGGGTTGTCCCGCAGAAACTCGCGCAACCTCGGGTACAGTCCGTCAAGACGCTCCAGACACGCGGGGCAGGTCCTGCCCCCGGCAGAGGTAAAAAGTTTCCCACATAATTTGCAGGAAAGCAACGGCATAAAAATTCCTCCTTTTCCAAGTCATTCAGTAAGCGGACAGGGCCAAAATATGAAGCGCCCATATTGTTACATATACGAGAATATTGTACCCTATGAATGACGGCGTTGTATCGAAAGGATGCGTAAAATCGATGAAACGCGTTCGACGCGTCGATTCATTTTGCCTTGCGGCAGGAGGGGCCTGCACGTACAATAAAAAACTGAAATCTTTGGTGAAGCGCGGCCTGCAAAAAAATGAGCGAAAGAAATAATTTAATGAAGGGATGAGTGCGGAGATGAATCCGACGGTAATCGATCACATTGGAGTGGCGGTAAAGAACATGGAAAGCGCCCTGAAGTTCTGGGAGATCACCCTGGGCATCAAATGCACGGGAATCGAAGAGGTCGCCGAGCAGAAGGTCAGAACGGCTTTTTTGCCCGTGAGGGACACGGAGGTCGAGCTGCTGGAGCCCACGGCGGACGACAGTCCCGTGGCGAAGTTCATTGAAAAGAAGGGCGAGGGCATTCACCATCTGGCAATTCGCGTGCCCGACCTTCAAAAGGCTCTGGATGAATTGAAGGCGCAGGGTGTTCGCCTGATCGATGAGCGCCCCCGCATGGGCGCGGGGGGAGCGAAGATCGCCTTTATTCACCCGGCGGCCAGCGGCGGTATCCTTCTCGAACTTTCGGAGAGAAAGACCGAAAAATAACAACGGAAGCCGGAGCGAGTCCGTGGCGTCAAAAGAAAGAGGATCATGGCTGGATAAATATTTATTGTCCCTGACGATCCATATCGTCAGGGCCCTGCCCGACAGAGCAGCTCTGAGTTTTGGGGCGTTTTTGGGTCGTGTCCTGCGACTTTTCAGCAGGCGCAGGGTCGACAGAGCCGAGCGCCGGTGCGTGGCGGCCCTCGGGATGGGGGTGACGCCGGCCCGGGAGATCATTCGATCCGCCTACGCCAATGTGGGGCGCTCCGCGGTCGATTTTGTCCGGATGAGGCAGCTTCTCCCCCGTCTGCGCGAGCTGGTTTCGATCGAGGGGAAGGAGCATCTCGACGAGGCGCTGGCGCGGGGCAGGGGGGCGCTCGTGATGACAGGGCACATTGGAAGCTGGGAGCTGGCCGGTGCTCGACTGGTGGCCGAGGGATATTCGGTGGCCTGTATCTATACTCCGCAGAGAAACCGGGGAGGCGCCGGCGACTTTGTCGAACGTCAGCGTTCCGAAACGGCGGGGATGGAGATGATCTCCAGCAGGGGGTTCGGTCTGAGAAGGGCGTTCGAGGTGCTGCGTGGACACGGCATTCTGATTTTTCTGCAGGATATGGACGCCCGAAAAGAGGGGATTTGCGTTCCCTTTATGGGGATGCCCGCGAGTACGGCGACCGGAATCGTCAAAATGCACGAAAAATTTGGGGCGCCCGTCGTTCCGATGGTGGCTGTGCGTAACCCCGACAGGTATCATCACACGCTTCGCGCATGGGGGATATTGAGCGACCTCCCTGACGAAGGCGGTGAACCCTTCGGAACTAATATGGCAAAGTCGCTGCGGATGTGTAATAATATTCTGGGCGGATGGATTGGGACATATCCGGACCAATGGATGTGGCTGGTGGATCGTTGGGAATTTGCCGAGAGGCAATGGCGTCAGGGGAAAAATGTCGCTGATGCTGGGTCTTGATCCGGGACGGGAAAAGATGGGTTGGGCTCTGGTTTTTAACGGAGGCGAGCTGCTTCTTTCGGGAATATTTCCAAGGGGTGATTTGTGCCTTTTCCTGGAGATTTTCACGCACCCCTCCTCGGAATGGGAAGAAAGGTTGAATTGCCGGATTCGTGAACGTCAGGATGTCGTTCCCAGGGGCACAGAGGTAGAATGTGTGGCGTTGGGGAACGGCACGGGAAGCCGTGAAGCGGCGGAGTGCGTTATGCGGTTTGGTCTGAAGATGTTTTTGGTTGACGAGAGAGGAACGACGCTCGCGGCGAGGGATCTTTACTGGAAACTGCATCGCCCTGGGCTGTGGCGAAGATGTCTGCCCCGGTCTCTGTGGGCACCGCCGGGAATTCTGGACGATATGGCGGCCTGGGCGATAGCTCTTCGGGGCATTGAGATGGGCTCCGCGGAAAGAAAAGCTGTGGACTCGCATTGAGATTATTCATCGTTTCATGAATATCGGGACGCGTCAGGTCCGAAGGTTTTATCGGAGCGGATGAATGACCGACGGAAGTTCGAATCGATAGGGTATTCATGTTTCCTGATTCTTAAATTTCAGAGGGTACTGCCGTCGCCCTCCGGGAGTGGGATGGCGGACAGGAAGGGAGTAGTCAACGATATGAGCAATATGGACAAACTCGCTGTTCTCGTCAATATGTTTGGTTCATCGCTGATCTCTGTTGGACGCGAAGTCGGGCTCGAGGTGGTGCTGAATAAAGCTCAGGTCTCCCAGGGAGTCAAGGTGTCCAATATATGCGCCGCTTCTCTTATAGGCATCGTTGGCAGCGGTGTTCAGGGGACGGCGATCATCATGCTGGACGAAGCGGGGTTTGGGGCCGTTATCACGGCGATGTCGGGGGGAATGATCAAGCCCAACAACGCGGATCCCGTGGCGATGAGCGTCGTCGGAGAGCTTTCCAACATGGTTAGCGGACGCGCCCTGATTCAGGCCGCGCTTCCGGGCGTGGACGTCACCCCCCCTCAGCTCCTGTCGGGGGATAACATACGTAACGTCCCCAATCAGGCTCCCGGCATAAAATGCTTTACCCTGCCCTTCGCGGTGCAGCCGTCCGGAACTCTTTATCTCGTTCTCTCCTTCAGCGTGGGTTAGGCCGACAAGCGACGGTGCGACGGGGGATTCCCATGGTTCGAAAAAGAATTTAGTTTTTTCGCTTTTTTGACGGAGCGGAATATGATGTAATATAAAGGCGGTGGTTCGTTCGGAGCTGCCGCTTTATTTTATACGGGCACGGTTATTGACGCCAGTTCGCATTCGAGTGGGTTGATAATGCTCTTGATAGCGGAATATGGTGGTTTAACTTAAGTTTATCATAAGAGGCCAAAAGTTTTCCTCGAGAGTGAGCCGTTTTTAACTATTCTAACTTTAGGCTTTTTACTTGAATTCACTGTATCATGGGTTTTCAGCTGTTCGAGCTTCAGCCCTCTGAATTTTAATTATGAACGGCCTCATATCGGGCGGGGAGGGGTATGCGTGAAAAAAATTTTGTATTCGCTGCTTCTGTTCTTTCTGACGCCCTCTTTTGCCGCGGGGGCCGGCGTCGTGCTTGCGCTGTCGGGCGGCGGTACGCGAGGCTTCGCCCACGTCGGCGTCATCGAGGTGCTGGAAGAGCAAAAGATTCCCGTCGTCGGCATTGTGGGCACCAGCATCGGTTCTCTGATAGGCGCCCTCAGCGCCAGCGGTTACAGGGCTGCCGCGCTTCGCGACATCGTCGAAAGGCTGGACCTTCCCGCCCTGCTTTCGGAGAACACGGGACCGATGTTCGTGTTCACCGGTGATGACCGCGTCGCCAAGATGAACACGATTTCGGCCCTTACCTACAAACAGATGGGCAGGCAGGTGGGGCCCCTGGGGATACTGGCGGGCGACAAGCTCTTTCAGTATTACACTCAGTTGCTGCAGAACGTCGAGGCGAGGGATTTCAGCGAACTTCCGATTCCCTACGCGGCGGTCGCTACGGATATTCACACCGGCGAAAAGGTCGTGTTGCGTTCCGGAAGTCTGCCGTCCGCCATGCGGGCGTCAATGTCGATCCCCGCGCTCTTCGAGCCTTGGGAGATCAATGGCCGCATGCTGGTCGACGGAGGGCTGTCCTCGAACCTTCCGGTGGACACGGCTCGGGATCTTTTTCCCGGCGTTCCGGTTATTGCCGTCGACGTTTCGGAGATCCCCTCGAAGCGTCGCCTCCTCAATACGTTTATCGACGTACTCGACCAGTCTCTGACCGTGGTGATGCGGCGCACGACGGTAGAGGAGGCCCGGCACGCGGATCTTGTCCTGGTCCCGGATGTTCAGGAATTTTCCTTTCTGGAGAGCAAAGGTGCGGACAGGATCATCCGTCGCGGGCGGGATACCGCGCTTGCCGGCATCGATAAAATCAGGGCCCTGTCGAACAGCACCCCGGAAGTCATTCACAAAAAGCAGCCGCTGCCGTCCACCGCAATCGTGACCGATGTGCGCATCGAGGGGCTTCCGGATTCCGTAGCCGAACAGCTGCGTCGGAGGTTTCTGCACTGGGTGGGGAAGCCGCTGGATCTGGATGAGGTTGGAAAAAGCGTGGAACGACTGATGTCCGCTCCGGATATCTCCACGGTGGATTACCGGCTCGAGCGCACGGACAGGGGCGAAGTGATCCTCGTGCTCGACGTGCGCAGGCGCCCTGATGTGGAACTGGGACTGTCGGGATACACGACCAACCTGGATCCCTACCGCTGGGTGTACCTGAAGGGAACGGTCCGGGGGGTGTTCGGAGATCTGGATTCCCTGAGAGGCGTTCTTCGTGTGGGGGATCAGTGGGGGTTCGATCTGACTTATCTGGCGGCGCCGGAACCTCTGAGCTCCTGGGAGGCGACGCTGGCCGCGCAGAAATGGAAGATGGACACGGACAGCGGGAGCCGCAACTGGGAGCGCTACGCCGCGGGAGGCAGCTACACCTTCCACCTCGGCGAGGTCCGCATGGGGCTCGGCGTGGCTTATGAATACCTCGATGGCGACAAGAGCGGGGATTCCGTGGGGCCGACCTTCTACGCGTCGTACGACACGCTGGATATTCCCGCGGACCCGACGAAGGGAGAGGCGTGGCGCGTCAACTTCTGGTGGGCGGATTTCGAAGAGGTGCTGTATCGCCTTACCTACTTCAAACCGCTTCAGGTGGGCGAGATGTGGCGTACCTACCTGCGCTTGGGCTACGCCGAGGGGAATATGGACCGGGAGGGGCACGCCGCGTATCTTGGAGCGGCGGAGGAACTCTATTCCGTCGCTGCGAGCCCCATCGAGGCCGAGCGCATGGCGTGGGTCAACATCGCGTTTCGGCGCGTGCTGAAGCGGAGCATGCTGGGTATCGTGGCCGCCGACATTTTCGGCAGCTATGGTTACGCGATGGACAAAAACTACAGCAAAATCGCCACGCCTTGGGAGGTTGGCCTTTCCATCAGCATTCCAAACAACATCGTCGACCTGAAGGCGGCGGTGATGTACGGTTCGGAAGATTTCAAGGTGGGATTTTTCCTGGGCATCCCAATCTGGGATCATTATCCGCTGCCCTGACTCCGCCCGGCCTCTTCCTGAAACAACCCGATAAAATTTAATCCTAAATTAAAATTTGGAGGCTTCATACAGTATGGCTCGTAATATTACTTCGCGCGACACGGACTACTCCCAGTGGTATCTCGACGTGATAAAGGCGGCGGAACTGGCGGATTACGCGCCGGTGCGCGGGTGCATGGTTATCCGTCCGACCGGATACGCGATATGGGAGTCGGTGCAGCGGCATTTCGACGATGCGTTCCGGCGCACCGGACACGTCAACGCCTATTTCCCGCTGCTCATCCCCGCTTCCTTCCTCGAAAAGGAGGCCGAGCATGTGGAGGGGTTCGCCCCGGAGTGCGCCATGGTGACCCACGCGGGCGGGGAGGAGCTGGAGGAACCCTTTGCGATCCGCCCGACGTCGGAGACGGTGATCGGGCACATGTACAGCAGGTGGATTCAGTCCTGGAGGGATCTTCCGATTCTGATCAACCAGTGGTGCAACGTCATGCGGTGGGAAAAGCGCACGCGCCTCTTCCTGCGCACGTCGGAGTTTCTGTGGCAGGAAGGGCACACCGCTCACGCGACGTCCGAAGAGGCCGTCGAGGAGACGCTGCGGATACTCGAGGTCTACCGCCGGATCATGGAGGACGTTCTCGCGCTGCCGGTCGTTCCGGGAGAAAAAACGGCGGGGGAGCGTTTTCCGGGCGCCGTCGACACGTACTCCTGCGAGACGATGATGAGCGACAAACGGGCCCTGCAGGCGGGGACCAGCCATTTCCTGGGGCAGAACTTCGCGCGCGCGTTCGAGATCCGCTTTCAGAACAGGGCGGGGGATCTGGAGGAATGCTGGACGACGAGCTGGGGCGTTTCCACGCGCCTGATCGGAGCGATCATTATGACGCATTCAGACGAGGACGGGTTGGTGCTGCCGCCCCGCGTCGCGCCGACGAGGGCGGTGCTGCTGCCCATCGGAACGGACGAAAAGGCGTTGGACGACGTGCTGCTGCCGCGGGCCAGAGAGCTTTCGGAGCGCCTGAACGAGGCGATGGGGGGACTCTTTACGGCCGTAGACACCCAATTTTACCTGAGGCCGGGCGACCGGTTTTTCCATCATCTGCAGAGGGGCGTGCCGCTGAGACTGGAGCTGGGCGAAAAGGACATGAAGGCGGGAACCGTCCGCGCCGTGCGCCGCGACACCGGTGAGAAGTTCGACATCGCGCAGGACGCCCTCGTCCCCACGGTGCTGAAAACTCTGGAGGACATTCAGACCTCGCTCTACGCGAAGGCCAAAGCCTTCAGGGAGGAAAACACGTTCTTCGCCTCGACGTACGACGAACTGAAGGCGACGATCGACGAGAAGGGCGGCTTCGTGGAGGCCTATTTCGCGGGGACAGCCGACGACGAACGCCGCATCCGGGAGGAAACCGGCGGCGCTACCCCACGCTGCATTCCCATTTCCGACAAATCGACGGGCCGCTGCATCCTGACCGGCAAAGAGGGCCGAAAAACGATCTTTGCGAAGGCGTATTGATATAATGGTGTAACTTAAGTTTACTATAGGAGGCTAAAAGTTTTCCTCGACAGTGAGCCGTTTTTAGCTGTTCTAACTTCTGGCCTTTGATTTTAATTGGCATGATAAAAGGGGTTCAGGGGTCCGAGACCCCTGACGGGGTTTGGGGCGGAGCCCAGACGCAGCGAGAGGCCGCGGCCTCCCTGAACTCAATTGTCAGCAACTGAACAGGAAAAACCCGTTACAGGATGCCGAACTTCGCGAAGGCGTCCGTGGCGCTCATCCCACCCTCGATTGCCTTTCTGACCGTCTTTTCTCCCCGAACCTTTTCCAGGGCTTTTTCGGTGACCTCCTCAACCAGCGCGGCAGGGACGGACAGAACGCCGTCCCTGTCTCCGAAAAGCAGGTCTCCTGGGGAGACGTATACGTTGCCCGCCTCGATCTCGCATCGGTAGTCGGCGACCTGCGTTCGCACCGAGGAGTCCTGCGCGTAGGCGCCTCTGCTGAGCACCGGCCAGTTTTGCGCCAGAACCTGCGGAGTGTCGCGGTGCCAGCCGTTGATCACCGCCCCGACTGCGGGCCGTAGACGTCGATCATCAGGACGGGCATGGCGAGTCCAACCAGTTTGAGCTCCGGGACGAGGGGGCCGATCGCCTGCGGAAGGGACTGGCGGCAATATCCCGCCTGGTCCAGAATATCTCCCACCACGGGGGTGTAAAGTTCGTTTTTATAGAGCTCGAAGAGCTCCGCGTCGCTTCTCCGTGTCATTTGCGCTCTCCTTAAAAACCGATCACGGCCCCGCCGGCGACCCGGGGTATTCCCATAAAGGTCGTCATGGACGCGATGAAGAGGATGTGTCCATGCCGTCGCTCCTTCATTCCGGGAGCGACGGCCTTCGTCATGCCCTGATGTGCGTGTTCAAAACCTTATCAAAGTCCGCCAGAGAGAAACTGCTTGTGATGATTGCCCGCGTTGTTGACCAGAATGGAGACGGGGCCGTGCTGCCGGTCCACGCGTTCCCTGAAGCCCAGGGCCTTTTCCTCGTCGGCGACGTCTCCCGTCACGTACGCCGCGGCGCCTCCCAGCTCCGCGACGGCCTTTTTCAGGACGTCCTCACGACGCCCGGAGATGACCACCCGGGCCCCCGCCTCCGCCATCGCTTTGGCGATGCCAAAACCGATCCCCGTAGCGCCGCCTGTGACGAGCGCGACCTCTCCTTCGAGGGAAAAGCGTCCGCTGTTTACCATGTTCGCATCCTCCTGCAGATTAGAAAATGTAATCCTCAGCTTATTCCAAATGCTTTTGATTTCAATTTTGCATAGTGAATTCAAGTAAAAAGCCTGAAGTTAGAATAGCCGAAAACGGCTCACTGTCGAGGAAAACTTTTAGCTTCTTGATAGTAAACTTAAGTTAAACCACTATATCAATTCAGCATAAATGCCTTCGTGGAGGGTTTCCCGGGTGATCCTCATGAACTCCTGTGCCGCCCAGCTCAGGTAGCTGTTGCGCTTCCACGCGAAGGCGAAGGAGAAGGACAGCGGGGGACGGCCGACGGTAAAAGAGGGCATTCGTGAAACGCGGCTGAGGTACTGTACGATCGAAGCCGGCAGAATGGCGCATCCCATGCCCACCGAGACCAGGTTGAAGATCGTCTCCGCCGATTGCGACTCCAGCTCCACCCGGGGCTGAATGCCCGCATGGGCAAAGAGCGCGTCCGATATTTTTCGGACCCGCATCCCTTTTTGATAGAGGATGAAAGGTTCTTCCCTCAACCGGGCGAGGTCGACGCCGCTCTTCCCGAAGGACTCGGCCAGGGGGTGTCCCTCGGGAAGGCACAGCAGAAGGTTCTCGTTGTAAAGGTGTTCGCAGAATATCTGTTCGTTCTGCGCCGGCGTTACGAGAAGGGCTATTTCCGCCCTGTCCGTTATCAGCAGGGATTCGAGCGACGATATGATCTCCTCGGCCAGGGCGACCTCGACGTCCGGATACAGGGCTTTGAAACGGGGAATGACGCGCGGCAGAAAGTACGCCGAGTGCGTTCTGGTGGCGCCGACGACGACGCGGCCCTTCCTCTGTTTGACGATGTCCTCCATCTCTTTTTCCAGGTGATCCCGGACGCTCAGGATTTCCCGGGCGGCCATGACGTAACGCTCCCCCGCGTAAGTGAGCCGCAGGGGCTGCCGGGTGCGGTCGAAGAGCGTCGTCCCCAGGGTTCGTTCCTGCTTCAGAATGCAGTGGCTCAGGGAGGGTTGGGACAGATGGAGCTTCTGAGCCGCCCTGGAGATATTCCCTTCCTCCGCGACGGTGACGATGTATCGCAGAGTTCGATGATCCAGATCCATTGGAATCCCTTCCCGCTCCAATTTAATATCCAATCATAGATACTGGTGCATACTATTATACTTATTGTTGCATTTGTAAAACGTATCGGTTTATATTAAGCTTGAGTTTAATATCAGTCTTTTTTTTACCCTTTTCGGCGGGGTAACGTATCGTTTTTCGCAGGCGTTTCTGACGGGCTTGTTGCAGGTGTATCAATCAACTTATCCCCATGCAAGGAAGGTGTTTCATTATGAAATTCAACGCACAGCGCTATATGTATCCCTCGAGACGAACCGTCGTGTTCGGGAATCGCGGGATGGTGGCCACGGGACAGCCTCTGGCGGCCCAAGCCGGGCTCGACATCCTTAAAAAGGGTGGAAACGCCGTGGACGCGGCCATAGCGACGGCCGCCTGTCTGACCGTCGTGGAGCCGACCTCCAATGGCATCGGAGCGGACAACTTCGCACTGGTGTGGGTGAAGGACAAGCTTTACGGCCTGAACTCCAGCGGATACGCTCCGAAGGCGGCGGACGCCGCGGCTTTGAGGGCGGCCGGATGCAAAGAGATGCCGAAGTACGGCTGGCACGCGGTCACGGTTCCCGGAGCGCCCGCCGGATGGGTCGCGCTCTCCAAACGATTCGGCAAACTGCCCCTGACCGAGGTGATGAAGCCCGCCATCGGCTACGCCGAGGAGGGGTATCCCGTGTCGCCGACCATGGCGAAACTCTGGGGGAAGGCCTTTGCCAACTACACGAAGGAGTGTAAGGGCGAGGAGTTCAAACACTGGTTCGACACCTTCGCGCCCGCGGGACGCGCTCCGCAGCCGGGCGAGATGTGGAGCTCCGGAGGACACGCTAAGACGCTTTCCCTGATCGCCGAGAGCGGCGCCGAGGCGTTTTATCGCGGCGCGCTGGCCGAGAAGATCGACGCGTACGCCAAAAAATACGGAGCCTGGCTGTCGGCCGCCGACCTTGCGGGCTTTCAGTCCGAGTGGGTCGAGCCCATCACCGTGAACTATCGGGGCTACGACGTGTGGGAAATTCCCCCCAACGGGCACGGAATCACAGCGCTGATGGCGCTGAACATCATCGGGGGCTGGGATTTCTCGGGGGCGCGCGAGTTCGAGGAGACCTGGCACCGGCAGATTGAGGCGATGAAGCTGGCCTTCGTCGACGCGATGCACCACGTGGCCGACCCCCGTTACATGAAGTACACCTCTGCCGAGCTGCTCTCCGGGGCCTACGCGGCCGGGCGGCGCGGGCTGATTGGCGAAACGGCGCTCGCCCCCGTCCCGGGAACACCCCCGAAGGGCGGCACGGTGTATCTGGCGACGGCCGACGGCGAGGGCAACATGGTCTCCATGATTCAGAGCAACTACATGGGCTTCGGCTCCGGGCTCGTCGTTCCCGAAACGGGCATCGCCCTGCACAACCGAGGCAACAACTTCAGCCTGGACGAGGCGTCGCCGAACGTTCTGGCGCCCGAGAAAAAACCCTACCACACGATCATCCCCGGATTTCTGAGCAGGGACGGAAAGGCCGTCGGCCCCTTCGGCGTGATGGGCGGCTTCATGCAGCCTCAGGGTCATGTGCAGGTGGTCACGAACATGATCGACTTCGGCATGAACCCGCAGGAGGCCATCGACGCCCCACGCTGGCAGTGGGTCGGAGGAAAGACCATCGAGGTGGAACAGGGGGTTCCCGGCCATATCGCGCTGGGTCTCACCGCGCGGGGACACGACATCAAAATGCTGCCGGACACGGGCACCTTCGGTCGCGGCGAGATCATTGTCCGCACGGAGTACGGCACCCTGGCCGGCGCTACCGAGCCCCGTACCGACGGAACCATCGCCGCCTGGTGACGCGCGTCCGTCTTGATTCGTCCAACTGAAAAGGAGAGTAAAACGATATGGTTAACGTGACTTTTTGGCTGTTTGTCTGTCTGATCATCTTCGCGATCGGCGACGTTCTGGCGGTTGCCACCAAAGCGCGCCTTTCTTCCGTGTTCGTCGCCCTGATGCTTTTCCTCGTGGGCTTCCTGACCGGCGTCATCCCCGTGGACGTGATCGAGAAGGCCCGACTGACCGAACTCGCGAGTTGGGCCTCCGTCTACGTCGTGTTCCACATGGGCACGACCATCAACATGGGCGAGCTGATCCGCGAGTGGAAAACCGTCCTCATGTCGATCTTCGCGATGATCGTCGCCGTGGTTTCTATCCTGCTAGTCATCCCGCTGATCGGGAAGGATGCGGCGATCGTGAGCATTCCCGTCGTCAACGGCGGCATCATCGCCACGCAGATCATGGTGAACGCCGCCACTCAGAAGGGTATGGCCCTGGCCGCCGCGCTCGGGGCGATCGTATACGCCATTCAGAAGTTTGTCGGTACGCCGCCCGCGTCCTTCTTCGGCCTGAAGGAGGCCGAGCTGGTCCTGGCGGATTATCGCGCAAAAAAGGCCGAGGGCCTGACGACCGGGAGCGTTCAGACGAAACATGAGGAAGAGCAGAAAAAGACGATTTATCAGGCCCT
Organism: Synergistaceae bacterium; assembly: GCA_031289165.1. Lineage (GTDB taxonomy): Bacteria > Synergistota > Synergistia > Synergistales > Aminobacteriaceae > JAISSA01. The sequence goes on along the minus strand of JAITPZ010000229.1, from coordinate 2,050 downwards.
TGGACTGGATAAGTACTACACGCATTTCACCTGCCTGGGCGTCACCGGCTTTTTCGGTTGGCTCGCCTTCTGGCTGCAGGCTAAGACCACGGTCAACTACTCTATCTGGGCGCTGCTTCTGGGGGCGGTCACCAGCCAGATCAACATTGTTCCCCCCAAAATCCTCGACAAGGGACGCGGGGTCGGCCTTTTGAACATGGCGATCTTCGCGGGCATCATTCCCTCGCTGGGGAAGATCAACGTGGGCGACCTCACGACCCTCGCCTTCCAGACGATCGTCGTATTCGCCGCCGTGCTGATCGGCACGTATATCTTCATCTATATGCTCCCGACCTGGAAGTTCATCGGTTCCCGCAACCTCTCCGTCGGCATCGCGATGGCGCAGCTGCTGGGTTTCCCCTCGACGTATCTGATCGCGAACGAGATCGCCACGGCGGTCGCGGAAAACGATGAGGAGCGCGAGGTCGTTTTGAAGCGAATCATGCCCGCCTACGTCGTCGCCGGACTCGCCTCGGTCACGACCCTCTCCATCGTCATCGCGGGGGTTTTCATGGAGTTTCTGTAGAGCCGTCGGAGGATCTTTACGGTCCCTGATGCCCCGTCCTTCGGAGAGATCCGGAGTACGGGGTGTTTTTATGGGATATTACGCCGGCCCGACGGCGGACTGATACCCGGCGCAGGGGCAAGGGGCGGACAATGACTGAGTGAGGATTCGTTTTTTTGTGTAAGAATGGCACAGTGATCTGAAATTTTTATATCTGCTGCGAGGAGGTAGTGTTGTGGTATTGAAAGACCTGGTGGCTCTCCTGCTTTCCTTCGCGAAGACGGGAGCCGTGGCTTATGGGGGAGGCCCTTCCATGGTGCCGGTTTTGAAGGCTGAGGTGGTGGAGCGGCGAAAGTGGATCGAGGTGGACGACTTCATGGATGCGCTGGCGATCGGAAACGCCCTTCCCGGGCCCATCGTCACGAAACTTTCCGCCGCTATCGGTTACCGTAAGGCGGGCTGGTGCGGAGCCTTTGCGGCCCTGGCGGGAATAATTCTGCCGAGCGCCGTCGCGCTGCTGGTGCTGATGGGTTTCGTCTCGCTGGTGAAGGACAATCCCACGGTGGGGAGTATGCTGAGGGGACTGCGTCCCGTGGTCGTCGCCATGTTGGCCTATGCCGCCTGGGACATGGCTCCCAACGCGCTGAAGGGACACGCGACGATCGTCATCGGAGTTGTTGCCCTGGCGCTGATGATCCTCACGCCCATTCATCCCGCGCTGATCATCGTGGGGGGCGCTCTCGTCGGCATGGGCCTGAAGCTGTAGGAGGACGTGGTCGATGAATTTGCTGCTTACGCTTTTCTGGTCCTTTGTAAAAATTGGCTGCGTCGGGTACGGGGGAGGCCCCTCGATGGTTCCCCTCATTAAGGAAGAGGTCGTGAACCTTCAACAGTGGATGAGCGTTACCGACTTCATGGATGTTTTGGCCATCGGGAACGCGCTTCCGGGACCGATTGCCACCAAGCTCTCGGTGGTCAGCGGTTATCAGGTGAGTGGAGCGGTCGGGGCGGTCGTCGCCACGCTGGGTATTGTGATGCCGAGCGTCATCGCTCTCGTGCTGCTTTTGAAGTTTGTCTCATACATAAAGGACAACCCGAAGGTGAAGAGCATGCTGAAGGGGTTGCGTCCCGTGGTTGTCGCCATGCTGGCCTACGCGGCTTACGACCTGTCCTTCGGTTCTCTGACGAGCCTCGTGACCTGGATCATCGGCGGGGTCACGCTGGCCCTGATGATCTTCACGAAGATCCACCCCGCGCTCTTCATCGTCGCGGGGGCCGTCGCGGGGGCGCTGTTGAAACTTTAGAACGAACGCGTTCCGATCTTTTCGTTCCATATGTATGCCTTTCATGCGGGTCTTTGTTTTATCGGACACCTGTAGAAACGTCGTGCTTTTCTGAAATGTGGTAAGATAATGAAACGGTAACGGACTGTTTGTATTGTATTTCAATTCGTAATGGAGGTGTTTTTATGGTTACAAAGGTGGCAATCAACGGTTTGGGACGCAT
>JAITPZ010000144.1 GCA_031289165.1 Synergistaceae bacterium | reverse complement strand
GGATATCCTGATCTTCCCCTACATGGGTAAGGCCCTGCCCCTGGCCGTGAAGCAGGCGCGTGAGCTGGGGCTGAATACGGCGATCCTGGGTGGCGACGGCTACGGCGACTTTATGTGGGAGGTCGCGGGCGACGCGTTGGCCAACACCTATTGGGTCAGCCACGTGGACCGCTACGATCCCACGCTCGAAGGTTTCTTTAATAAATATAAGGAAAAGACCGGCACCGAGTGCCAGGAGTTCATGAATGCCGTCATGGCCTATGACTGCGTGTACTGGCTCAAGGACGCCATTGAGCGCGCGGGTTCGACCGATCCCGGGAAGGTGCGCGACGCCCTCGAGGCCACGAAGAGCCTCAAGCTGCTTCACGCCGTTCTGACGATGGACGAGTTCCACAATCCAAAGGACAAGGATGGCGTCATTCTGGCGTGCGACGCCACCCAGCAGAAGGCTCTCTTCTACAGGAAGGTCCGGCCGGAATAGCGCGCGGGCGAATTCTGCTCTCCCAGGTGCTGAATCGTAAAATAATCTTACGGCGGACGTTGTTCCGCCGTAATTTTTATGTTTTTATGTATAATAACCCTGTTAATTTTCTCGATCGTCTGTCGGATATATTTGGGACCAGGGGTGCAGCCCGTGGTTCTGGGGGGAATGCTTTTTGGGCAGTGGTATGCAGTTGGCGACGTTGTTCCAGCAGATTATCAATGGTCTTTCGCTGGGCTCGGTTTACGCACTGATCGCGGTCGGTTATTCGCTGGTTTACTCCATCCTTTCCTTTTCAAACTTCGCGCACGGTGGGTTTCTGGTGGTTGGAGGGTATATCTGTTATGGCATGCTGGCAGGCTTCGATCTCGTCCTTGGAGGGCAACATATCATCGGCCTTCAGCCCTTTCCGTCTGCGGCAGCATCTTTTCCGTCGACATCTGTTCCGGTGTCGCTGGATTTCATAGTGTGGGGACAGCATCTCTTTAGTATACCCAGCAGCATATGGATAGGAGGGATCTGTGCCCTGATTGGCGCGGGGCTCATCGCTATCCTGACGGAACGGCTTGCCTATAAGCCGATACGGGAACGTACCTCCACGACGCTTTATCTTTTAATTGCCTCCATGGGCGTCAGCATCGTCATAGAGAATATTTTCGTCATCGTGGTGGGAGGGCGTTTTCGCGCCCTGCCCTCGGGAACTTTTGACGATATTTTCGATATTTTCGAGAGAATTTCCAGGTTTTGCGGCACAATCGAAAGTACCGGGGGGAACGCCTCCGCTCACCTTATCAATCTGGGCGCAGGCGTCACAGTCAGTATGTTCGATATTCTGTCGCTGATCGTGGCCGTCCTCTTTCTGGGGGGGCTCCAGTTGTTCCTGACCCGCACGCGCTGGGGGCTGGCGATTCGCGCGGCGGCCTGCGATCTGAACACCGCCGGGCTGATGGGGGTTAACGTGGCGCGCCTGATCAGTATCGTCTTTTTCGTCGCGGGTCTCCTGGCCGCAATTGGAGGTATTTTTCTTTCGTTTCGTTACACGCTTTATCCGCAGCTCGGCGGCACCATCACGACAAAAGCCTTCGTCGCCGCGGTCATCGGAGGGTTGGGCAGCCTTCCCGGGGCGGTCGTCGGCAGCCTGATCCTGGGGCTGGCCGAGATGCTGACCGCCGGATTCATCAGCAGCCAGATGCGGGACCTCGTGGTTTTTTCCATGCTGGTCATTATGCTTCTGATAAAGCCCGCCGGTTTCTTCGGCAGGCAGATCAGCGACAAGATCTGAGGGAGGCGCGGGGACCATGATGAAAAAAAGCCTTTTGGGCAACGCCGCCTTTGCCGTTGTGGGGCTGACGCTGGCTCTTTGGCCCCTGTCCGGATACGAGGAAGGGATCGTCGTCCTGCTCTGCATCAATTGCATCGCCGCGATGGGGGTTTCTCTGTTGACCGGGTTCACGGGCATTTTTACGTTGGGACACGCGGCCTACATGGCTCTTGGGGCCTACACCGCGGCGATCATGACCGTGCGTTACGGCGTCCATTACCTTCCCGCCATCGTCGCGGGGGGAATCATCGCCGTGCTGGTCGCCTGGCTGATTGGCGTGCCGACCCTTCGCCTGACGGGCGATTACTACGCCATCGCCTCCATCGGGCTGGGTGAGGCCATACGGCTTATTCTGGAGAACTGGCAGTCTTTTACCCGGGGGGCGCGCGGATTTCCGGGCATCGATTCCTACACCACCCGATGGACCGCGGTTCTGTTCTTCACCGTTCTGGGGGCGGGGATGTTCAACCTGATCGGCAGCCGTCTGGGGCGTGAGCTCAAGGCATCGCGGGACGACCGGATAGCCGCGTCCCTGATGGGCTTCAACACCACGGCTTCCCGCATGAAGGCCCTTCTGATCTCCGCGTTTTACTGCGGCATATCCGGAGCGCTCCTCGGGGGATACATGAACTTCATACAGCCGTCCATGTTCGACATGATGAAATCGACGGAGCTGACAGCCGTCGTCGTTTTCGGCGGGCTCGGTTCGATGAGCGGCACCCTCATCGGCTCGGCGATCATCACGTCGGTCATGGAATACTTCCGCGACATATCCCAGTACAGGATGCTGATTTACGGGGCGCTGCTCGTGAGCATTATGGTGCTTCGCCCGGAGGGTGTTCTGGGCAACCGCGAGATCTGGTCGTTCCTGCCGCGGTTTGGAAGGAGGGATTAGAGAATGAGCGACCTTTTGCAGAAGGACGCCTCGAAGGAGCCCGTTTCGAAAGAGGTGACGACGGAAAACACGCGCGTCCTCCTCGAACTCGACGACATCAGCATGTTCTTCGGCGGGGTCCAGGCCGTGCGGGACATGAGCTTCACCATCAGGGAAGGGGAACTGGCGGGAATCATCGGCCCCAACGGCGCGGGGAAGACGACCATTTTCAACATGATCTCGAGCGTTTACAACCCCTCATCGGGCAGCATCTGGTTTCGCGAGCAGGATATCACCCTGCTCAGGGCCTATCAGGTCAACCGACTGGGCATCGCGCGCACGTTTCAGAACCTGCGGCTCTTCGGGCGCCTGTCGGCGCTCGACAACGTAATGACGGCGACGCAGAACCGCTATCGTTACTCCTTCCGCGAAAATCTGAGGGGGCATCTCTCGCCCTGTTACCGTCCGGACCCCAAATTTCATTACAGCTTTCTGGAATCCCTGCTCCACCTCGGGCGCTGGAGCAAAACGGAACAGCAGATACGCACTCTGAGCATGGAGCTTCTGGACAGGGTCGGCTTGGCCAGCCGCGCGCATCAGCCGGCGGGAACCCTGCCCTACGGCATGCAGCGGCGCCTCGAGATCGCGCGTGCGCTGGCGCTCGACCCGAAACTGTTGCTCCTGGACGAGCCGGCGGCGGGCATGAACCCGGAGGAAGTGTTCGCGCTGAACGACCTCATCACCGGGATACACTGCGAATTCAAATTGACGACGCTGGTCATCGAGCACCACATGGACGTCATCATGGAGATATGCCCGCACATCGTCTGCATGAACTTCGGCGCGAAAATCGCCGAGGGCTCGCCCGAGGAAATTCAGAACGACTCCGAGGTCCTGAGCGCCTATCTGGGCGACGAGGAGGCGATCGGATAATGGAAAATCAGATGAAAAGCGGGGCGGGGGAAAAAGCCCTGCTGGAAGTTCGGAACCTCTGCGTCAGCTACGGCGCTATCAAGGCGCTTCAGGGGTTTTCCATGGTGCTGCGCGAGGGGGAGGTCGTCTCCGTCATCGGGGCCAACGGCGCGGGAAAGTCCACGTTCATGAGCGCACTCATGGGAATGGTGAAGCGCGATCGGGGCGAGGTTTTTCTCAACGGGGAAAAAATGCCGCAGCGCAGCTTTCAGATCGTACAGGGCGGACTGTCCATGGTCCCGGAGGGGCGCAGGGTGTTCGCTCCCCTGACGGTTCTCGAGAATTTGCGAATCGGAGCGTTCCCCCGAGCGGGCCAGGGCAACGTCGCAAAGGACATGGAGTGGGTGTTCTCCCTCTTCCCGCGCCTGAAGGA
>JAITPZ010000238.1 GCA_031289165.1 Synergistaceae bacterium | reverse complement strand
TAGGCAGGGAAGCTGTTTTCCCCGATTGAGGCCAGTCTGCGCGGAGTCGCGCCCTCCGGATGTCCGCTTTCCTCGGAGGACGCTTTTCGCTTTCTGGAGCGCGACGCCGCACCGCTGATTGAGGCCGGGTTCGTCGTCCGGTTCCCCTCCTGGTGGACCGCGAGAGGATATCGGAAGCTCTTCGGCCTGAAGGTCTCGGTTGCCGGGGCCTCGAAAAAATTTGCCGCGAAGGGAAAATTTTCCCTTGGCGACATCCTGAACGTCGACTGGGACCTGATGCTCGACGGAGTGCCCGTCACCCTGAAAGAACTGGAGCGCCTCGCCGCCATGAAGGACACGATGGTGCGCGTCCGCGGACGCTGGATCGCGATGTCGCAGGACGAGCTGAAAAAAGCCCTGAACTTCCTGAAAAAAGCGCCCTCGCAGGCCACGGCCCGCGAGGTGCTGAGGGCCTCCCTCGGGGTTGACGGGGATTTTGCGCCGGAGGGCGTGACGTTCGCGGGAGAACGCGCGTTCACGGAGATGCTGGAGACCCTGACGGGGAGAGCCGACGCGGACCGAATTCCGCTGCTGCCCGTGCCGCCGGGGCTCACGGCGAACCTGCGCCCCTACCAGGCGCGAGGGTTCTCGTGGCTGGCCTTTCTGGGGCGCTGGGGGCTGGGCGCGTGTCTTGCCGACGACATGGGGCTGGGCAAGACCCTTCAGACTCTGACGCTGATCCAAAACCGGGTGGACGAGGGGGAGACGCGCCCCACGCTTCTGGTCGCGCCGACCTCGGTTCTCGAAAACTGGCGTCGTGAAGCGGAGCGCTTTTTGCCCGGCCTGAGAGTTCTGGTGCATCACGGAGCGAAACGCGCGAAGAGCGAGGATTTCGTAACGGAGGCTGAGCGGAACGACGTTGTGGCGACGAGTTTTGCCCTGCTCGTCCGGGACCACGCCACGCTCTCCCGCGTGCAGTGGAGCGGCGTCGTTCTGGACGAGGCGCAGAACGTGAAGAACCCCGCCAGCAAACAGGCGAAGGCCGCGGGGCAGCTCGCCTCCGAGTACCGCGTCGCTCTGACGGGGACGCCGGTGGAAAACCACGTGGGCGACCTCTGGTCTCTGATGGAATTTTTGAACCCCGGCCTGCTGGGAACCCCGGCGGTGTTCAAACGCCGCTTCTTCAACCCCATCCAGAAGGAGCGGAACGCGGAGGCCGCGGCGCGCCTCAAAAACATCACGGGCCCCTTCGTGCTGCGCCGCCTGAAAACGGACAGGACCATCATCGACGACCTTCCGGAAAAGATCGTCACGAAGACCTTCTGCAGGCTGAAAAAGGAGCAGGCGACGCTTTACGCGGCGGTGACGAAGGAGGCGGAGCGGGTTCTGGAGGAATCGGAGGGAATTCAGAGGAAGGGCCTGGTGCTGGCCACGCTCACGCGCCTGAAACAAATTTGCAACCACCCCGCGCAGTATCTGGGTGAAAGAAGCCCCGTCGGGGGACGCTCCGGGAAGCTCGAACGCCTGGAGGAACTGGCGGCGGAGGCGCTCGACGTCGGGGATCGTATGCTGATCTTCACTCAGTACGCCGAGATGGGAGAGATTTTGAAGCGGCGTCTCCAGGAATCGCTGGGAGAGGAGACGTTCTTCCTGCACGGCGGCGTTCCCAAAGCGCAACGCGACGCGATGGTGGCCCGTTTCCAGGAGGACGACGGAGCGCGGCTTTTCGTGCTGTCCCTGAAGGCTGGCGGAACGGGGCTCAACCTGACGCGGGCCAACCATGTGGTGCTGTTCGATCGATGGTGGAACCCGGCGGTGGAGCAGCAGGCGATCGACCGCGCGTTCCGCATCGGGCAGAAGAAAAACGTCCAGGTCCACGCGTTTGTCTGCCAGGGCACACTGGAGGAGCGGATCGACGAGATGATCGAGACGAAGCGCGAGATCGCCGACATGACGGTAAAGAGCGGCGAACGCTGGCTGACGGAGCTTTCCACGGCGGAGCTGAAGGATCTCTTCACGCTGCGCCGCACCGCCCTCGCCGGGGAATAGGGGGCGCTCGCCCCCCGAGCAGAAATCCGGAGGTTGCATATATGGGCAGATATGACTGGTACGACTACACCCCGACGAAGCCGATCGCTACCCGGGGCGGCATCAAATCGAAGGCCAAAGGCGGCGTCAACTGGTGGTCGAAGCGGTGGTACGACTTCATGGAGACCTTTAATCTGGGTGCGCGCCTTGCCAGAGGCAGAAGCTACGCCCGGAAGGGACAGGTCATCGACGTCGAGATCGAGGCCGGACTCGTTCGGGGCCGGGTGCAGGGTTCGAGGAGAACGCCCTATAAGGTGACGATCCGGTTCGCCCCCATTACGGAAGAGGGATGGGAGCGCATCGTCTCGCGCCTGAACGAACAGCTTCTCTTTGCCGCGCAGTTGATGGCGGGCGAGGTTCCGCAGGAGCTGGAGGACTTTTTCCAGACCGAAAGAGCGTCCCTCTTCCCGAAACTGGAGCGCCGAAGCGACATGCAGTGCGACTGTCCGGACTCCAGCAACCCCTGCAAGCACATCGCGGCCCTCTTCTACGTCCTCGGCGACGCCTTCGACCGGGATCCGTTTCTGCTCCTGCAGCTGCGGGGAATGTCCCGGGAAAAACTCGTCGCGCTCCTCGGCATGGCGCAGGGATCGGTTTCCGAAGGGGAACCGGAAGAAAGATCGTCCTTTTCCGAGACGGAGCCTTTGCCGTTCGACGACCGTTTTTACAGAGGCTCCCCCCTGTTTGCCTCCTCTCTGTCCGCCTCGCCTCAGTCGGCATCTTCCCGCCCCTCCGAGGAGGAGGACGTCATCGGCCCCCTGCCGCGGGGCGACCTGAACGCCCCCCTGCTTCGCCGCCTTGGGAACCTGCCGTTCTGGAGGGGCGACGAGCCGCTGTTCGAATCGCTTCAGGAAATATACAGGGAAGCCGCGGACCGCGGCCGCGCCCTCGCGTTGGGGGAGAAGCTCCGGATCGAAGAAAAATCCGAAAATCGCGCCGAAGGGGTCGGATGACAGGGCGAACGCATAAAGAAATACGTTCCCACAGGTTACAACCCTGTATTGGCCTCGTGATTGCCCGACCTCGCGCCTCGCTGCCCGGTATAGCGTCAAAAGAGGCAAGTCCATTCCGAGGAAAGGGATGTGTTCATAATGTCGAAATTGATTATGGTTTCCATTGAACTCTGAATTTGTGAACTTCTACGAAAAGGTGTACGACATCGTGGCGAGTATCCCCAGGGGCAAAGTCGCCTCTTACGGACAGGTGGCCTCATGGGCGGGGAACTGGCGCGCGTCGCGCGCCGTGGGTTACGCGCTTCGTCGTTCACCCGAGGGGCGTGGCCTGCCCTGTCACCGCGTGGTCTATCGCGACGGAACTCTGACCGCGGACGCCGTGTTCGGGGCGGGGGTACAGAGGCGACGCCTCGAAAGGGAGGGCGTCGTTTTCACGCCCGAGGGGCGCGTGGACATGAAAAATTGCGCCTGGGAGGGCCGGGCCAGGCGCAAAAGATTTACAGCAAAGAATCGACACAATCAGGCTGCATGTGAACGGACGCTGAACGAAAGCCCCTGAATTTCTGCGAAAAGACGTACAACATCAAGCAAAACCAGATCCCGTTCCCGACTCGAAGGATTACTGTTTCTTCAGGGAATACTTCATGTTGAGTTCCAAATTTAATCCATCGCCAGAGCTCGTGTCGGTATGAACTACGTTCGCCGTCGTGGGGGAGGCGAGCGTTATCGTGATGGTTCCGGAACCTTCACCTGCGCCTGCATTGTAGGTGTACTCCAAGACAAAGGTATTCGCGTTCTTTTTCTTCAGAACTTCACCAGCGTGTTCGGGATCGAAATCCCCGTCCATACTCGAAAGATTCACCGGCATATCTTCCTCATAATTACCATAACCCGGAATAGTTACCTTGATGTGCCACACGGACTCTACCGTCACGTCGGCATCGGCGCCGCCACTCACGGGCCTGATATTCGCCACCGTGAGGGTACCGCTTTTTCCCGTACCTGTTCCCGTCCCCGACATACCGTATCCGGATCCCCTCGCCGTTCCCGTTGCCGTTCCGGGCACCAGTACCCAAGTCCCCTCCAGGTCCTCAAAGTCATAGCCCCCGGTTACCGGAGGCGTAGGCGTACTGCCGCCTGGCCATCCGCCGCCGCTGTCGCTGTCGCCATCACCATCGCCGCCGCCGCCGCCACAACCCCCGGCCATGACCACGAACCCAAAAACGATCAGCAGAACCCACAGCAATCCACGATTCCTTTTCATTCCAAAACCTCCCTGCAATATTTTCGGAGCCGAAACCCTTTATAATTGTAACTCTTTAAACATAAACAGCAACCAAAATCCTTTTATTTTTATCGCCCTGAAACGTCCCTTTCATATTTACCCGGTCGACATTTTGAAAATCTGCATTAAACTATACGCGACATCGGGGTCTGTCCTGTACAGACCCTATCAATTTTCGGGGGGAATGTTGCGGTGCACATGTTTGATTATTCTTTCGATCTGGACAACTACATGACGAAAGAACGTTTTGCGAAGTTCAGAGAGTTCGCTTCGACAAAACGGACCCCATTTCTGGTCACCTCCCTGAACGTCGTCGGCAGGAAGTACGACGAGCTGAAAAAATCCATGCCCTACGCCCATGTCTACTACGCGATCAAGGCAAACCCCACGGAGGAGGTTCTGCGGCTTCTGCTCGACAGGGGGAGCTGCTTCGACATCGCCTCCACTTACGAGCTGGACCGCATGTTGAAACTGGGGGCGACTCCGGATCGGATGAGCTACGGCAACACGATCAAGAAGGCGTGCGACATCAAATACGCCTACGAAAAGGGAATCCGGCTTTACGCCTCGGACGCCGAGAGCGACGTGCGCAAGCTGGCCGAGAACGCGCCGGGGAGCGACGTGTTCTTCCGCATTCTGACGGACGGACTCGGCGCGGACTGGCCCCTGTCGCGCAAGTTCGGGGCGCAGCCCGACGTCGTTTTCGACAACATTCTTCTGGCGAAAAAACTGGGACTCAACCCGCGGGGAATTTCCTTTCACGTGGGCTCTCAGCAGCACGACGTCACCCAGTGGCGCGTCGCCCTGAAAACCTGTAAAGAGCTGTTCGACGCCGCGAGGCAACGGGGCGTCCGGCTCGACCTCGTGAACATGGGCGGGGGGTTCCCGGCGCACTACCTGCACCCGGTGGAGGAGACCTACGTCTACGCCGCGGAGATCACGGACTACGTGCGCGAGTTTTTCGGCGGGGAGTTCCCCCAGGTGATCGTCGAACCGGGGCGCTACATGGTCGGGGACGCGGGGGTGCTGGTGTCGGAGGTCGTCATGATCTCCAACAAGGAACGCGAAAGTGGAATCCCCTGGCTCTACCTCGACGCGGGCAAGTTCGGCGGGCTGATCGAAACGTTGGACGAAAGCATCCGATACCCCATCTACTCTGAGCGCACCGGGGAGGCCAACGACTACGTTCTGGCGGGCCCCACCTGCGACAGCATGGACGTGCTCTACGAGAAAATACCCTGCCGGCTGCCCAGCAACCTGGAGGAGGGAGACAGGCTCTACATCTTCACGACCGGCGCCTACACGCAGACCTACAGCGCGGTCTACTTCAACGGATTCCCGCCTCTGGAGTCTTACGTGATCGACTGACGGAAAATGGAAAATACCCTGGGAGCGGGGCGCGCGCGGTATTTTCGCCGCCGCGCTCCGCAGCGGTATAATCGAATATATCTCTCTATAGTGTAGAATTAGACCAATGGGGTTACCCTCAGTATGAAGATATACGGGAGGATAAATGCTACTTCGTAAGGAATTTGTTTTCGACGCGGCCCATAACCTGATCCACTATCATGGAAAATGTGAGGCCCTTCACGGGCACACCTACCGTCTGGCGGTGGTTCTGGAGGGAGAGCCGGATGCGGAGGGCATGATTCTCGACTTCCGCGAGCTTTCCTCCACAGTCAGGGAGCGCGTGATATCCCGTCTGGACCACGCTTACATCAACGACATCATCGAGCAGCCGACGGCCGAAAACATCGCCTCGTGGATATGGGAGCGGATCGAGGAGGCGCTTTTGCGCCCCAACTGCCGCCTGTCCTTCCTGGAGGTGTGGGAAACCGCCTCCAGCTGCGTCGCCCTGAGGGCGGAGGACCGGCCGGGGGCGTCAAAAACGAGGGAATCTAAACGATGAAGGACGTGCAGAAGGAGCGAGACTCCAGAAACGTCACGATCGACCGGGTGGGCGTGCGGAACCTCAGCTATCCGATCGTTGTCATGGACCGGGACAGTGGCACCCAGTGCACGGTGGCGCTGGTTTCCATGTCCGTGCGGCTTCCCCACGAGTATCGGGGAACGCACATGAGCCGTTTCATCGAAACGCTGGAGGAATATCAGGGCAAAGTCGGCCCCTCGAACCTGGAGGCGCTTACGGAGCGCCTGCGCTCGAAGCTGGACGCGACGGAGGCTGACATCGAATTTCAGTTCCCCTACTTCACGCGCAAACAGGCGCCGGTTTCGGGCATTCCGGGGTGGATGCGCTACGAGGCGAGCCTCTTCGGCGCCTGCCGGGAAAACGTATTCGACATGATCACGGGCGTGGGGGTTCACATCCAGACGCTCTGCCCCTGCTCCAGGGAGATATCCTCGTACGGCGCGCACAACCAGCGGACGATGGTGAATCTGAGGGTTCGGATGAACGAGCTGGTCTGGTTCGAGGAGATGATTCAGATGGTGGAGCGGTCGTCTTCTACGCCCCTCTACACCCTGCTCAAGCGCGAGGACGAAAAATACGTCACGGAGCGGGCCTACTCCAATCCTCACTTCGTGGAGGACGTCGTGCGCGACCTCGCCGTGGAGCTGAACGGCGACAGGCGCATCACCTGGTACGAAATATCCGTTCAGAGCGCCGAGAGCATCCACAACCACGACGCCTTCGCAGAGCTCACGCGGGACAAAAGAGGTCTCAATGATCGAGAGGGAAGTGTAAACCGGACATGAAGGTTTTGTTCTACAGCAAAGAATTCTGTCAAATACGCGACATCATTGTCGAAAGCATGAAGGGGCACGACGCGGACACGGCCGACGAGCAAACGATCGGCGAAAAGATCGTCTCCGCGGAGGTCGCGGTCACGCGGCCCGGCGCTCCGCTGACCGCGGAATTGCTGCGTTCCGCCCCGCGCCTGAAGCTGCAGCAACAGTGGGGAACGGGCCTCGATGACGCCGACCGGGCCACCTGCCGGGAACTGGGTATCGCCTTCTGCAACACGCCCTCACGGGGAACCGGAAACGCCGAGGGCGTCTCGGAGATCGCGCTGCTGCACATGCTGATGCTTGCCCGAAAATACGCGTTCGCCGCCGAAAACGTGCGCGCGGGAAAGATGTTTTCTCCCCGCAGCTGCTCGTTATGGAGAAAAAAAG
>JAITPZ010000051.1 GCA_031289165.1 Synergistaceae bacterium | reverse complement strand
CGTCATGTCGACCCTGGCCGACGCCACGGTGAAGGGCAGGGGCAGGATCGAGGGCGACGGAAGCCGAAGCCGCGTCACGCTGGGGGAGTTCAATCTGAAAAGCGTGCCCGTCCTGGTCTCCATCCCCGAACAGAATCGGGAGGCGTGGATCATCGCCAGCCTTGATGCCGTTCCGGCCGTTTTCCTGCCGGGCGCGGCGGAGCTGACGGTGGACGGCGCGTCGACGGGACGCGCGAACATTCCCGAGTCCCCGGAGGGGCGGATGCGCGTGCCCTTCGGCATGACCGCGCGTCTGACGTCCAAAAAGACGCCCTTCGTCGGCAAAACGGGAAGCACCTGGACCGGAACGGGCATCCTGAACGACGGTTACACGCTCGAAATCACCAACGCTATGGAAACGGAACGGGAAATAACGGTCCGTGACCGCATCCCCGTCTCCACGACCGACAAAATCATCCTCGAAGTGAAAAAAACCGACCCGGAGCCCACGGAGCGCGACAGGGAGAATCGGCTTCTGTGGAAGATGAACATCCGCCCCGGGGAGACGAAGAAAATTACCGTGGAGTACACGCTTCGCTACCCCGGCGACGACGCTTTGGAATATCAATAGCCTGACCTCGTACGCCGTCGATGGTATAGTGAATTCAAGTAAAAAGCCTAAAGTCAGAATAGCTGAAAACGGCTCACCGTCGAGGAAAACTTTTAGTTTTTTTCAGAATCAATGTCAACAGCTTAAGCTCCATAAAGGGGTGAAGGGGTCCACGACCCCTTCATCGGTTATGTTTTGTCTTTTATAACTCACAGCCGTTCTTTGAACCACTGAATGATCTCCTGCAGCCGGGCCAGCCGTGGTTTGGGGCGTCCGCCCCGGCTGAGTTCGTGGTTTTCCCCCCTGAATACGCACATTTTACTTTCGATGCCGTTGCGTTTCAGGGCGGTGAACATCTGGAGCCCTTGGGAGACCTCGCAGCGGTGATCCTCGTCGGAGTGGATGATGAGGGTTGGGGTTTTGATCTGGTCGGCGTACTTCAGGGGCGAGTGCCGCCACAGTTTCCCGGCATCGTCCCAGAGGTCCGTCGCCTGCTGATCCGGAACGAAGAAGTACCCGATGTCGGAGAGGCCGGCCATGGAGACCCAGTTGCAGATGCTGCGCTGCGTCGCCGCCGCGCGAAAGCGGTCCGTGTGACCGATGATCCAGTTCGTCATGAATCCCCCGTAGGAGCCGCCGGTCACGCCCATGCGATCCCGATCGACGAAGGGCAGGGTTTTGACCGCCCAGTCCGTGAAGAGCATCAGGTCGTCGTAGTCGATCGTACCGTATTTGCCGCGGATGTCGTCGAACGCGTTGCCCTTTCCGTCGCTGCCGCGCGGGTTGCAGAACAGAACGGCAAACCCCGCCGCCGCCCAGCACTGCATCTCGTGGACGAACACGTCGCCGAACGTCATCTTCGGTCCGCCGTGAACGTGCAGAATGGCGGGATACTTCTTCCCGACCTCGAAGTCGACCGGCCGCATGTACCAGCAATCGAGCCCCCATTCCGTGTCGTTTTCGAGGTGAACGTACTCCGGAACGCTGAGGTCGCGCTCAGCCGTCGCCGCGCGGTTGAAGTCGGTCAGGCGGCGCTCCTCTCCGTTTTCCACGAGGTACAGCTCCTGGAGAAAATGCCCCTCCAGCCCGACGACCACCGCCCTGCCACGGGCGACGTCGTAGTCGTCGATTGCGCTGAGCGCTCGCGTCGCCTGTCGGATTTCGCCCCTCACGCTTACCGTGTGCAGGTGTGAACACCAGTCGTCCGTCGAAACGAACCAGGCCTCCGGCGCGGGGGAATCCGAGTTCGTCCAAAACGCCAGATTCATGTCGGAAAGCCCGTAACGGCAGTCGCAGGTGATGGAATTTCGAAGTCCCCTGTCCAGGTCGGGCGTCAGGCACTCGAGCTTCCCCTCTGTGAAGAGGTAAAAACGGGCGTTCTCGTTGTGTCCGTGGCGCTTCATATCCGTTCCCGTCAGCAGTATCCCGTCGCCGAACTCGTCCGCGCAGCTCCACGCAAAACTCCCCTGCTCCAGCGCGGTCTCCATGCCCCCATCCGGGCTTTTATCCAAGCCTTCATCCGACGCGAGGCCGAACGACCAGACGCCGCTCGTCTCCGGCATTTCGCCCTCGTAGACGCAACCGACCGCGAGGCCGCGCTTTCTGTCCCTGGAAAGCCGCACCTGACCCACCTCCATGCCCGGAGGGGAAAGGCGGCTCAGGTCTCCCGTGGAAACGGAGAGGAGCGAAAGGGCCGTCCGTCTCCGGCCGGTGATAAAACCCTTCCCGTTGGCGCAGAAGGGAATCTGCCTGAATATCATGTAGTCCGCGTCCTCGAAACGCGGTTCGTCGGATTCCTCGACGGTTTTGAGCAGCAGCCGGTCGCCGTCCAACGCCCACAGTCCGACGACCGACCGAGGGACGACCGCCAGAGGGGTCGCTTCGCCGCCGGCAATGGCGATGGAGTAAATATGGGTCTCCTTTTTGTCGGATTCGTCCTTTTTATTTTTGTCCCCCGCGCCCTTTTTATCCCGTTCGCTGACGAAGAGAACGCGCGTTCCGTCGACGCTCCAACAGAAGATCCTGTCGCTGCCGGACGAGGTCAGCCGCGTCGGAGGCCGGTCGAAATCGCAGAGCCACAGGTCCGAAAGGTAGCGATTGTTTTCGAGGTCCGCCCGGTGTACGACAAAGGCCGCGTTTTTCCCGTCGGGCGAAAAACGGGGCGAGGACAAAAAACGGTACGTCAGGATATCGTGCGGTTCAACGTGTCTGCTCATAACCTGTGCCTCCTGCGTGTTCATTTCTGTGTGTTCCTGCTCGACTCGAAACAGCTTTGAGATATTTTACCAATGTCCGCAACTCAGGAATGAAACGTGATCGGCCTTTGGGGCTCCGTCCCCTCGCCAAAAGGCCTCGAAAGGGGTTGTGCACCCCCATGACTCCTTAATTTGCGGACACTCTCCGTCTTCAGGGGGCCGGATCCGCTCCGTTGATTCGCGTTTCCAGTTGTTTATTACGCTCGTGGTCCGGATGGAGATCTCCGGTGATAAATCTCGCCGGGGTGGATAAATTTTTCAGCCACGGGTCTTTGCTCCTCTGGCAGACGGATTTCTTTGTGATTATTTTAACAGAATCAGAGTAAAATGCAGGCTTTCAGATTTATTGTTTTATCTGTGCGCAGTATTATTTCGACATGCTCATGGTGAGATTGGCATACCTGTAAATCAGTCCTTTCAAGGCTCTTCATCGTTTTTCGCCCGCTGTTTTGTGTTGAATTTGTGTCCCTCGCCCCTCCTGGTTCAGTAGAGACGCACAGAGGTGTTTCACGTACGCAATTGCGGAGTCTCTGTCCCGCTGGCCTCCGAGGCCGCGAAAACCGATAAAATGCCCCTGCACATCGACTCTGAGCCAACCCCATATTCCGAGCGTGTCGCGGTAGATCACCGGCCACTCCGCCAGATTGTATCCCGCATCCTGGAGGGTATTGACGACGCCGCTCGCGTTGCTGGTGATCGTTGTCCCGCCCTGATTCAGATCGACCAGACAAATTACATTATCAACAACTTCAATCGTGAAATCTGATTTCAGCATCGCAATCCACCTTTCCTGCAACATTCGAAGCTCCCAAATGCAAAGCGGGTTTCTTTCGACTCCACTTTTCGCATTCAGCTCTTTTCGGTATCAATATATCATTGGTTTTCTGTTTTTCCCGACTGCAGGGACTCCAGGCAGGCGATGAGATTTTTCGCGACCGCGCTCACGAGCGGAACGACGACGGAGTTGCCGAACTGTTTGTACGCCTGCGTGTCCGAGACGGGAATTTTAAAGGAATCCTCGTATCCCTGGAGCCGGGCGCACTCGCGGGGGGTCAGTCTGCGCGGGTTTTTGTCTTTTTGCGGAATCAGGATCTCCGACCCGTCCTTGTAGTACCGCGCGCTGAGTGTACGCGTGGCGTCGTTCGGGTCCGCCAGACCGTATCCGAAGCCGTTTCCCCTGCTTCGGTGTTTTTGGGCGTACTCCTGAAGGTACTCCCAGAGCCTGTCCGAGAGCGTGTATTTTTCATCCGCCTTCTCGGTCAGAATATCGCTTAGTTTGGGAAGGACCTCGGGCCGGGGCATTTCAAAATTGAAGGGAACGTTCATCCCGTATCGTTTACGATCGAAGCCCGCGATGAAGACTCTCTCCCGGTGCTGCGGGACAAAAATGCGTCCGTCCAGCACCTTCGAGAATACCGCGTAGCCGAGCTCGTCGAGGGCGCTCATGATGACGCTCCAGGTCCGTCCCCCGTCGTGTCCCCTCAGGTTTTTCACGTTCTCCAGCAGGAATGCCTTCGGGCGTTTTCGGGCGATGATGCGCACCACGTCGAAAAAAAGCGTGCCCTGAGTGACGTCGAGAAAACCGTGCGCCCTGCCGAGGCTGTTCTTTTTAGAGACTCCGGCTATGGAAAAGGGTTGACACGGGAAGCCCGCGAGAAGCACGTCGTGGTCAGGAATGTCGTCTTCGTCGATTTTGGTGATGTCTCCCTGGGGAACGATTCCGAAGTTCTCGAAATACGTCCTTTGGCAATACCGGTCCCATTCGCTCGAAAAGGCGCACCGTCCGCCCCGCGCCTCGAAGGCCATGCGCATTCCGCCGATGCCCGCGAACAGGTCGATAAAACGGAATCGTCCCTCCGTTCGCCCGCTTTTCTCATCCCGGCCTTTTCCGTTTTCGCATTTCTCGATGTCCTCTCGTCCCGGCAAGGGCCTCACCTCCGAATACATTCTATATCCAGTCGGCCCCTTTCAGGGACAATGAAGTTTCCTGTCGTTCATAACCTCCGTTTTTGGGAAAACAGGTGACAAACTGGCCGTGTATATTGACAGAGCGTCATGGGAAGGTAAAATGGCCCGAAGACCGAGGAATTTTTATATCCTATTGAAATAATATGGATTTGAGGTTAGAATATATTCAATTCCAAAAAGAAAGGAAGTCCTGTTTATGAGTAATCCTGTACTGGCGGCGATTGCGGATCGTCGCAGTATCCGTGGATACAAAGCAGAAAAGGTCACTAAAGAACAACTCGACGCGCTGCTGAAGGCCGCCGTCGAATCTCCGAGCGCGCGCAACTCGCAGCCCTGGCATTTTTCCGTGGTGCAGAATCCCGCCATCGTGGCCGAGGTCAACGCCGAGGCGGTCAAAAATCTCAGCAGAGACGGGGATCTTTTCTACGCCGCGCCGCTGGTGATCTTTGTAAGCTGTCAGGCGGAGGACCGCTGGGCGCGTCTCGATTGCGGCATCGCGACGCAGACAATCGCATTGGCGGCGCACGCGCTCGGCCTGGGGAGCGTGATTCTTGGCCTCCCGGACGCGGCGTTCACCGGCTCAAAGGGTGAGTATTTCAACAGGCTCCTCAAATTTCCCGAGGGTTACAGCTTCGCGGTCGCCATCGCCATCGGCGTCCCCGCCACCACAAAGGAAGCCCACCCCGTCGCCCCCGGAAAAATCGACCACCTGATTTAATACTGATTAAAGCTCAGGAGAACCGAGCGGACCGAAAGCGAAGGCTTGTGCAACAGCCTCCGCTTTCCTGAGCTTTGATTCGTCCTTTCTTAACACGGCTATTTACGATCATCGGCCGGGTCGGGAAGCCTTACATTTTGGATATGGCGGATTCTCTGCAGCAGCGTCGGGTGAGAATAGCGCCAGAAAACGACAAATGGGTGAGGCGTCAGGTTGGACAGCGATTTTGAGGAAATTTTTTTGAGTCCCGAAATAAGCGCCTCTCCCATTCCATGCCTGGCGGTAAAGACGTCGGCCGCGTATTCGTGTCTGCGGGATATGCAGTTTCCCGCCAGATCGAACGCCTCGGACACCGGCGCATACAACAGGGAAAAACCGACCAGACCCAGATGAAACGATGGCGTCGTTCCGCCCAGCGCGTACGCTACTGCCGGATTACTCAGGAAACCGGACATCACCCAAAACATAAATCCCGTGACTGTCAGCGAAATCGTTATTGTGTAAACGATATGCCTCATTTTGTAATGACCGATTTCATGCGCAAGCACGGCAACAATTTCCTCCGTACTTAAATCCTCAATCAGCGTGTCGAATAAGACAATGCGCTTTTTCTTCCCGAAACCCGTAAAATAGGCGTTGGATTTTGTGCTTCGCTTCGAACCGTCAATTGTGTAGATATTCTGAACAGGGAAGGACGTTTTTTGGGCGAAAGCCTCGATTGCCGAACGAAGCTCGCCTTCTTCAAGCGGCGTTTGCCTGTTGAAAATCGGGACGATCCATTCGGAGTAAAAAAACGCGATCGTAAGCGTAAAAATGGAAACGGCAACCCAGGCCAACAGCCAGAACCAGGCGCCGGCATATTCATAAGCGACCAAAATGATCGTTACCAGCACGCCCGTTAATACCAGCGTAAGTGCAAGCCCTTTCAGCCTGTCCAGCACAAATGTCCGAGGCGTCGTCCTGTTGAATCCGAATTTATGTTCTATGACAAAAGTGTCATACCAGTCGAAGGGGATGCCTATCGCCAGGGACAGGACGGATGCTGTCTCAAAAAATGCCAGCGACAGCAGGACAGGACTGCCGGTGTATCTTCGAAGAAGCGTGTCGAGCCACCCCGCCCCGCCATACCACAGGACCGCCATGACGACCACGAAGGAAAATCCATCGGAAAACAACTCGAAACGGTCGTTTTCCCTCTGATACGTCTGCTGCCTGGCGTACTCCGCGGAATTGTATATTCCCTCCAGCTCTGCGGGCATGAGAGGGCTCATCCGCGTTCTGTTCAGATACGACAATATTTGATCCCGGACGAAATCGGAAACATAAAAAACAATAATGAGGTAAAAATAGATATTGCGCATACTTATCTCCAATCGTGGGACAAATCACAGCGGGCCGCTGCAGACGTCTTTTTGTGAACGTCAGCGCCAGCTCGTATATCAATAATCATTCTGCCTGTTACTCCCTGCGCGTGGCGAGGCGGGCGGCCATGTAAATGGCGTCCTTCATGGACTGCGGGTTGGCCCGGCCCTCGCCCGCTTTTCCGAAGGCCGTTCCGTGGTCCACCGAGGTCCTCACGATCGGCAGCCCCAACGTGATGTTGACGCCCGCCAGCTGCCCCCACTGACCCGTTTTCTCATCGTAACGGAACCCCACGAGCTTCGTCGGAATATGACCCTGGTCGTGGTACATGCAGACGACCGCGTCGTACATGCCCCCAAGCATCTTGCTGAAAACCGTGTCCGCGGGCAGCGGCCCCTCGGCCTCGATACCCTGGCGGCAGGCCTGCTCCACGGCGGGGCGAATCTCGACGTCGTCCTCGTTTCCAAAAAGCCCGCCCTCGCCGCAGTGCGGATTAAGCCCGGCGACCGCGATGCGCGGTTTTTCGACGTCCATGCGCTTCAACGCGTCCCAGGTCAGCTCGATCACCCGAAGAACGCGCGCGCTTTTCACCCTGTCGCAGGCCTCCCGCAGGGCGACGTGGGTCGAGACGTGAGAAACGCGAAAATTTCCATCGGCGAGCATCATCGTGTAGTCTCGCGTTTTCGTCAGGTCGGCGTAAATTTCCGTGTGCCCGGAGTAGTGGCATCCCCCGAGGTTTAGCGCGGCCTTGTTGATGGGACCCGTCACCGTGGCGTCCACCTTTTTTTTCAGGGCAAGCTCGATCACCTTCGCCACGTACTCGAACGACGCCCTTCCCTGTCCGGCCGTCACCGTCTTATGGTGGAGTTCCTCCAGCGGCATGTTCGCCAGGTCGTACACGTTGACGACGCTCGGCTCGAAAACGCAGCGCGAGACGTCATCGACGACGTTCAGGCGAAGCGCGGGATTTTTCTCCGCGCCCGTCCCGTTCAGTCCGCAGAACCGCAGCGCGTCCTGCACGATGCGCGCGTCGCCGACGACCAGGGGGCGGCTCATCTCGTGAATCTCCGGGTCGGAAAGCGCCTTTACCGCGATCTCAGGGCCGATGCCGCCCGGGTCGCCCATGGTGATGCCCAAAACTGGTTTGAATTTTTTCATTGGAATGCGTTCCTTTCGTTACAGAATGAAGTCCGGGGTTCCGTCCCCTCGCCAAAAAACCTCCAAAGGGTCGTGGACCCTTTGATCCCATTAATAAAAACAATGTCAAC
>JAITPZ010000026.1 GCA_031289165.1 Synergistaceae bacterium | reverse complement strand
CCCGCGCGATCGCGTTTCACGACCTGGTGCGCGGGACGCTGTCGTTCGCTCCCGATATGGGCGATTTCGTCGTGGCGCGAAGCGAGGGACAGGCAACCTATCTTTTCGCCTCCGTGGTCGACGACCATCTGATGGAAATCACGCACGTCATCCGTGGCGACGAGCACGTTCCCAACACGGCGCGCCAGCAGGCGATTTTCGACGCGCTGGGGTGGAACGCTCCCCTGTGCGCTCACATTCCGATGATCCTCTCCGGGGACCGGCAGAAGCTCAGTAAGCGGACCGGCTCGACCCCCATACGCCGCTATCGGGAGGAGGGATACCTGCCGGAGGCGCTCTGCGCCTACCTCTCGACCCTGAGCTGGACCCCTCCCGGGCCCGTCTCGCTCTTCTCCCTGGAGGAAATGGCGGCCGTATTCTCCCCGGATCGCGTATCGACCTCCTCGCCGGTCCACGATGAAGCGCACCTGATCCACCGGCAGAGAGAGGCGATGCGACGGCTGGGAAGCGACGCGATACGGGAAAGCCTGACGGCGCTCGACCCCCGTTTCGGAAAGTTCGACGCGGCGGGGCTGCTGCTTCTGATCGACGACCTGCTGGAGGAGTTCTGCACACTGCCCCTGCTGCGCGGCGCGCTTCAGGTTCTGTTCGAGGGAGCTGTCGCGTGTGACGCGCCCTGGCTGCCCGAACTGAGGGAGACGCTTCGATCCGTCGATATCTGGAATGAGGATACGGTGAACGGAGAGCTGCGCGCTTTTATGAAGGGACGGGGACTGAAGGGAAAGGACTTTTTCCACCCCCTGAGGCTGGCCCTCACCGGGCGGGAAAGCGGGCCTCCGCTGACGCTTCTGATGCGCGTGCTGGGGCGGGAGGCGACGATGGCTCGTCTGGAAAATCCGGAGGGCGAAAAATTTCCGAAGCATGGATGAAAGGGGGCGGACGAAATGGGCGGAGTGTACGTGCATAACCCGCTGTGCGAGAACTTTCAGGGAAGGGCCGAGGAAGATCTTCCCGTGCTGGAGGACGAGGTCTCGGCGGATGAATCTCTCGGCACGACCGTCGTCGAGGATTACGAAACCCTGATCGAGAACGACTGGGCGGAATTCATAAAGGATTTTTGCATTTAAAAGCGCGAGACTGACCTTTGCTTCCGTAAGACGACGGAGCGTATCCTGAGGGCAGGTGTTTGTATTTTTTGAGATAGTGTGTATAATATCCTCAATTCAGGACAGATTTTGACTTGGAGAGTGGGTTTGCGCCCACTCTCTTTGTTTGATGGCTGTTTGATTTGTTTGATGGCTGTTTGATATTCGAGAGCGCTGAATAAACCGGGGAGACCCCGTGGGCCGGTTCCTGAAGGGGCGGACGAGCCCTGCTTTCCCTGGTTTGAATTCAGGAGGTGCGGCTTTGGGAAAAGAGGAAATGATCCGGGAGATCGGGGAGATCGTCGCGAAACTCGGTTACGAGTGCGTACACGCCGCCCTGACGACGGAACCCGGAAGGGGAGCGGCGGTGCGGGTATTCATCGACTCCCTCGGGGGGATCAATATCAGGGACTGCGAGGTGGTTTCGAAGGCGGTGAATCGATATCTGGACGGCAGCGACCCTCCGGAGCTGAACGGCAGGTATTATCTCGAGGTCAGCTCTCCCGGCCTGGAAAGGCCCCTGTTTACCCCTGCCGACTACGTGCGCTTCAACGGCAAAGAGGCGCGAATCAAAACGCTGGAGCTGATCGACGGACGAAAGGTCCACGTGGGGATCATCGGGCAATCCGACGAGACGTCGGTGACCCTTCTGACCGGGGAGGGGCCAAGGGTTGTTCCGTTTGGCCTCGTGGCGCGGGCGACGCTGGTTTTCAGGGGGTTGGAACCCCGGGAGCCGAAGAGAAAATCGGGGAGTAAAAAACGAAAAGTGGATAAGGACGGGGAACATGAGGAGGAGCATTAAATGCAGCTGGGGCGCGACTTTCTACGTGCATTGAATCAGATCACCAGGGAACGGGGCCTTTCTACGGAACTGATCGCCTCGAGCCTTGAGGCTGCTCTTATCTCTGCGTACAAAAAATACCAGGGAGGCAATCAGGAGGTCGAGGTTCACATCGATTTCGAGAGCGGCAACGTATCGGTCAGCGAACTGCGCAACGTCGTGAAGAAGGTCGAGTCGGAGGACACGGAGATCACCGTGGCGGGCGCGAAAAAACTGGGCTATAAGGGGCTGGCGGTCGGGGACGTGCTGCGCATCGAGAAAAACCCGGAAGATTTCGGCCGCATCGCCGCTCAGACGGCGCGGCAGGTGATCATCCAGCGCCTGAAGGACGCGGAACGGCAGGTCATTTATGACGAGTTTGCCGGCAGGGTCGGGGAGATGATGACGGGCGTCGTGTTCAAGTCCGAGAACAACCAGGTCCTCATCCGCCTGAACGAACGCACCGAGGGCATCCTTCCGAGGGAGGAGCGGATCACCGGTGAAAAATACAACCCCGGTGACCGCATGAAGTTTTTTGTGCTGGACGTCCGCCAGACGACGCGAGGACCCCGTATCGTCGTCTCGCGCACGCATCCGGGGCTGCTGCGCAAGCTGCTGGAGCTCGAGGTCCCCGAGATCGCCGACGGCGTTATCGAGGTCAAGAACATCGTGCGCGAGGGCGGGGCGAGGGCGAAGGTCGCCCTGATGACGCTCGATTCCAACGTCGATCCCGTCGGCGCCTGCGTGGGCAACGGCGGTGTGCGCATCAAGTCGGTCAGTCGGGAGCTGGCCGGGGAGAAGGTCGACGTCGTCATCTGGAACGGCGACCCGTTGCTTTACATTCGCAACTCGCTTTCTCCCGCCAGGGTGGCGAAGGTCGAGCCCGTTCTGGACCAGGAGCGATCCGTTCAGGTTTATGTGTATCCCGATCAGCTCTCGCTGGCCATAGGCAAGGCGGGGCAGAACGTGCGCCTTTCCGCCCGCCTCACCGGGTGGAAGATCGACATCAACGCCCTGGAGGTCGAGCGGATGCCCACCCTGTCGGACATCTTCCACGACTTCGTGGAGGAGAAGGCGGAGTGACGGTCATGTCCGGCGCCTCTCCCCGACAGCGGCCTCGAACCTGCGTCGCCTGCAAAGAGGAGTCCTTTCGTCGGGCCCTGATTCGCGTCGTTCGCTCTCCCGACGGAACCGTTTTCCTGGATGAACGGGGGAAACTTCCGGGGAGGGGAGCCTATCTCTGCGCCCGCGGGGAGTGCGTCGCAAAGGCGCGGAAAACCGGGGCGCTGGGCCGGGCGCTGAAGGCGGAGATCCCGCCCGGTTTCTACGACGGGCTGGAAAAATACGTCGCCTCCGGAGGAGGGGGACGCGGCGAGGAAGAAGTCCGGAGAGAGTTGCGTTCTCTCCTGGGACTGGCGCGTCGCGCCGGTTTGATCCACATCGGTACGGATAGTGTAAAATCGCAGTATATGAAGGAACATCTGCTGATCCTGACCGTCGCCGACCGCTCCGAATCGGTCGGGGCGATTATCGAACGGACCGGCGAAGCGGGGCACGTGTGCCTTCGTCTGCCCCTTTCCGCGGAGGAGCTTTCGGCGGCGCTGGGGGCTGCAAACGTGCAGGCAGTGGCGCTGCCGGAGCGTAACGGTCTGGCGGACAGGATAAAAATGTTGCTTAAAGAAGGGGGAATCGCCCTTGAGCAAAATGAGAGTGTATGAACTTGCAAAGATACTGGGCAAGAGCAACAAGGATCTGATGAAAATTCTGGAGACCCTCGGCGTCGAGGTCAGGACGCACATGAGTTCCATAGAGAACGAGGTCGCTCAACTGGTCGAGGATGCGCTCGCGGAGGAGTCGCCGAAAAAGGAAACGCCGGGCGCGCCCGCGGGTGAGAAAACGAAAATAGAGTTGGGAGAGAGTGCGACGATCAGAACGGCAGCGGAAAAGATTGGGGTTTCGAGCGCGGACGCGGTAAAGGTTCTCATGTCATCCGGCATCATGGTTCCGGCGACGAGTCCCGTGAATGAGAAGATACTGGAAGTACTGGAAAAATCCTTCGACGTTTCCTTCGTGACCGTCGAGGGGCCCGCCGGGAAGAGTGAAGAGAAGAAGAGAAAAGAAGAGGCGGAGAAGCCATCCGAGCCCCGAAAGGGTATCGTAAAGGTGGAGAAGCCCGGGAAGAGGGAGGGCTCCGCCGGAGGCGAAAACCTGACCGCGCGTCCTCCGATCGTCACGGTCATGGGGCACGTCGATCACGGCAAGACGACGCTTCTGGACACGATCCGCCACACGAACGTCACGGCACGGGAGGCCGGGGGCATCACTCAGCACATCGGCGCCTGCATCGTCATGCACGAAAAAAAGCCGATCGTATTTCTGGATACGCCCGGCCACGAGGCCTTCACGGCCATGCGCGCCCGGGGCGCCAGCGTCACCGATATCGTTATTCTGGTGGTCGCCGCGGATGACGGCGTGATGCCTCAGACACGGGAAGCCATCGACCACGTCAGGGCGGCGGGCGTGCCGATCGTCGTCGCGGTGAACAAGGTTGACAAGCCCGCGTCGAAACCGGATCGCGTACGTCAGCAGCTCTCGGACGCGGGTCTGGTTCCGGAGGAGTGGGGCGGCGACGTGGTCATGGTCGACATCTCGGCCAAAGAGGGCGACGGCATCCCCCAGCTTCTGGAGATGGTGCTTCTGGTCGCCGAAATGCAGGAGCTGAAGGGCGACCCCGCCGCCGCGCCCGAGGGCGTCGTCATCGAGGCGGAGCTCGACAAGGGCAAGGGGCCCGTCGCCACGGTCATCGTCCGAAAGGGGACGCTGAAGCGGGGCGACATTCTTTTGTTCGGTTCCGCGTGGGGCAAAATTCGGGCGCTGATCGACACGACGGGTCAGAGCGTGAACTCGGCGGGTCCCAGCACGCCCGTGGAAATTCTGGGGCTGGACGAAGTGCCGCAGCCGGGGGAGTTTTTTACGGTGGTCTCCTCGGAACGGGAGGCGCGCGGCGCAATGTCCGACAGCCGTTCCCAGCTTCGCGACGCGGCGGGCGCTCCGACGCACAGAATATCTCTCGAGGATCTTTACTCCCGGATGCGGGATGGGACAATTCCCCAGTTGAACCTGCTCGTGAAGTGCGACGTGCAGGGTTCCGTCGAAGCTCTCTGCGCCTCGCTCGAAAAGATGGCGACCAGCGAGGTCGGCGTCAATATCGTTCACCGCGGGGTAGGGCGCATCGCGGAGTCTGACGTCATGCTGGCCGCGGCATCAAACGCGGTCATCATGGGTTTCAACGTCCGCCCCGACGCCAATGCGAAGAAAACGGCGGAGTCAGCCGGGGTGGAGATACGCCTTTACGACATCATTTATGACGTTATCGACGACGTCAGGGCAGCGATGGAGGGCCTCCTGAAGCCGAACCTTCGGGAGCAGAGCCAGGGCGAGGCGGAGATACGCGAGATTTTCAAGATCCCGAAAGCGGGAAAAATCGCCGGATGTCACGTCACGCAGGGTATCGTGCGCCGCAGCTCCAGGGTGCGCGTCGTGCGCGCCGGAATCGTCATCTGGGACGGGAACATCTCCACGCTCCGTCACTTTAAGGACGAGGCGCGCGAGGTCAAGGCGGGCTTCGACTGCGGCATCGCCCTGGGGAGTTTTCAGGACTTCGTGGAGGGTGATGTTCTGGAGGCCTACGAGGTCGTCGAGGAAAAGCGCACGCTCTGATTTTCTGACCTGAATTTAAAGGCCTGAAGCTGGAACAGCTAAAAGCCGGTAAAGGAAGATAAATGTGTTTGTGGTCGCGGGCTTCCGGCAGGAGGTGAACAGATTTGACGACGTTTCGCATGGCGAGGATCAATAAGCAGCTGCAGCGTGAGATATCGTTGCTGCTGGAGCAGCGCGTCAGGAACGACGTGGCGAAAAACGCCATCATAACGGGCGTGGAATGCGCGCGGGATCTCGAGTTCGCGCGCGTGTACTTCACGACGCTGGACCCCGACGCGCGCGCGGCCGTGCTGAGTGAGCTGCAAAACGCGAAGGGGGCGCTGCGGACGATGCTGGGGCAGGTGCTGACGCTGCGGCATACTCCGGCTCTCGAATTTGTGCCCGACCAGTCCACGGACTACGGGCGGCATATCGACGATATTCTGCGCAAACTGGGACTTGACGCCGTGGAAAACGACGCCGACGAGCGGGATGATGAAGAAGAAGATGATGATGATGGAGACGGGGATACAGAAAAAGAGACGGCCGCGAAGGAGCGTGTGAGATAAAATGGCGCGTTCCGAAATTTCTCCGGAACTGTTTTCACAGGTGGCCGGCGTCCTTTCCGCCGCTCCTTCCTGGAGTATTTTTTCCCATATGAAGATGGACGGCGACGCTTTAGGGTCGGCCACGGCCCTCTTCGAGGCGGGGACGCTGCGGAAAAAACGCGTGCGGTGGATAGGTCCCGATCCCGTCCCTCCCGCCTACGACTTTCTCCCTCAT
>JAITPZ010000017.1 GCA_031289165.1 Synergistaceae bacterium | reverse complement strand
GAGATTTATTACGATATGGCGCGGGTGTTGCAGAAAAACGGGCTCTTCACTCCCGACTGGACGCGCGCCGGGTGGGAACGGTGAGACAGGGGTCCGAACGGGGAACGCCGCTGCGGAATCCGGGCGGGGGAGCGAACCTCGCCGCGCGCCTGGCGGTCGGTCTGGTTCGCGTCTACCAGAGGTGCGTCTCCCCTCTTCTCGGGGTTCGCTGCCGATTTTATCCCAGCTGTTCGCAGTACGCCATTCTGGTCATAACGGAATGGGGATTTTTCAGGGGCGTCTGGCTGACGGCAAAGCGCCTTTTGAAGTGCGGCCCCTGGCACGAGGGAGGGTACGATCCTCCCCCCGGAAAGCGAATACCAGGCTGATACAGTGCTTTAACTCAAGTTTACTGTAAGAGGCTAAAAGTTTTCCTCGACAGCGAGCCGTGTGTAGCTATCCTGACTTCAGGCTTTTTACTTGAATTCACTATATCGGATTGTGCGCAAACGAATTGCCCTCAGTTTAAAATTTGTACTGTATAAATCACATCCCTGGCGGATGTGTGACCTAATGGCAGGACGGTGACTTTTTTGGGATATCTCTGGACACAGGCCGGTAATTTTATGATGTGGCTTCTGCAGAGTTTGTACGGTCTGACAAGCTCGTGGGGTTTGTCCATCATTCTGATGACGCTTTTGGTGAGACTTGTGACGCATCCTCTGACTCAGAAGCAGATGGTCAGCATGCAGAAGATGCAGAAACTGCAGCCTCGGATAAAGGTGCTGCAGGAGAAGTTCGCGGACGACAAGGAAACGATGAATAAGGAAGTCATGGCGCTTTATAAGGAGAACAACGTCAACCCGGCCGCGGGCTGCCTTCCTCTCCTGATACAGCTGCCGATTTTCATCCTGCTTTACGGGGCCCTGACGCGGCACGGATTCGTGGACGCCACCTTTCTGACGATTCGCCTGGACGGATCGGTGCTGACTACGATCGCCGGCGCCATCAACCTGGTGGATGCCGCGGGACAGGCCATTCCCAAGGAGCAGCTCGGCTTCATAATGGTCGTCCTCTCCGCCATGACCAATCCCTCGCTTCTGTTCGCCAACCTGATGGTCTGGCTGCCCAATACGATCCTGCTTCTGGTCATCGCCTTCCTGACCTGGTATCAGCAGCACCTTTCCTCTTCCGGAAACCCACAGATGGCTATGATGAGCTGGTTCATGCCCATTTTCCTGACGTTCATCTGCCTGAGCCTGCCCGGCGGGGTTCTGCTGTACTGGGGTGTTTCGTCCCTGCTGGGCGTGACGCACCAGATTTTCGTCACGCGGAAAACCAGCAGGGAAATGCAGGAAAAGCCCGTACTGCTGCAGGAAAAACCGACGCACAGGATCGACTGACTTCAATGGCCGATTTCGATGTTTTCGATCGATTGGCCGGCCATGAGAGCGCCGGCGTCATGTGGCTGACGGGATATAGTGGTTTAACTTCAGGTTTTTTACCTGGATTCACTATACCAGACATGGGGCTGATGATGTAGAAAGAAGGTAAGGCTGTGGAGCAGGATACGCACCTTGTTATCGAGGCGGCATCCGTAGAGGATGCCGTGGAGCAGGCATCCCGACAGTGGGGCGTGCCGGTGGACAAACTGAGGACGGAAGTCGTCGGCACGGAGAAAAGTTTTTTCGGACTCTTCGGAAAGAAGCTGAAGGTTCGGGTCGAGCCTGAAAAACCTCTGCTTCTGCTGAAAAGCAGCGTTTTTTTGTCTGAACTTCTGGGACGAATGGAGCTGCGCGCCGCACCGGAGTTGAGCGAGGGAAACTACACGATCGGCATCGAGGGGCAGGACGCGGATATTCTTGTCGGGCGCTACGGCGACGGTTTGAAGGCTATGGAATACCTGCTGAACCTCGCGCTTCGCTCCCCGGGGGAGGACCCGCGCCTCCGCCTCGATTCCGGCGGATACAGAGAGCGCCGCGTCAAAAGCCTCGAGCGTCTGGCCGAGGCGACCGCCCGCAGGGTCGTTCAGCGCGGGGCGCCGCTTCGCCTCGAGCCGATGTTGAGCTGGGAGCGGTGGGTGATTCACACGACGCTCAAGGACCGTGACGACGTGGAAACCCAGTCCGTCGGAGAGGCTCCCGATCGAAAGGTGGTCGTCATGCCTAAGCTCGGAGCCGCCGAGCGCAGCGAAAGCACCCGCCCGGGCGTCGCCGGAAACCGCGCATCGCGTTCGCGCTACAGGCGCTGAACCGAGGGTTATGTACCCGGTTCTCTTCAATATTTTCAGCGTACCCGTCGAGACCTATTACGTGATCTGGTTCATCGCACTGTCTCTCGCGATGGCGTGGAGCACGCGGCGCTTCGGGCTCTACGGCCTCGACGAGGACGAGGGACGCCGGGTGACGGCTTGGGCTTTCCTTGGGATGCTTTTCGGCGCGCGAGCCTTCGAGTACATCTGGAATTTTTCGGCCTACCTGCGGAACCCCTCCCTGTTTTTCGACCTGAGCCGGGGAGGTCTGTCGGAGGTCGGAGCCATCGGCGGCGCCTTTCTGACAGCGTTTTTTCTGTGCCGGGGCAATCCGAAGGTTTCCCTTACGCGCCTTTGCGACATCGCCTCCCCCCCCGTGGCCATGACAATGGCCGTGGGACGGTGGGGGTGTTTTTCTGCCGGGTGCTGCGTGGGCGTACCGAGCGCGGCCCGCTTTGCCCTGCATTTTCCCTACGACGCGGCGGGGATCGCGCGTCACCCCACGCAGATTTATTACTCCCTCTCGTCGGCCCTCATTCTGCTGGCGCTTCTGTGGATAGAAAGCCGCACCGTCCGGCGGAAAATTCTCCCCGGAGGCTCTCTGGTCTCGCCGGCGGCGCTTCTGCTGTACTCGGTCATGCGGCTCGCGATAGACCCTCTGAGGGCGGAGGCGGATTCGAGCGGACTCTTCCTCTCTCATGCGGTCCTGCTCATCGCGATGCCCTTCGAGGCGATATGGTTGGGGCGCTCCTTTGTTATCCTGAAAAAAACAGGGGGCCTCGGACTCCCTGACCCCAATAGCTGAAGCGGGGACGAACACGCGAGAAAAATCAAAAACGCCGCATAACCACTCCCCTCTCCCTCCGGGAGAGAGGTTGGGGGCGAGGGAGACCGAGCTCCCGTCGGCTGCATATTTTCTACAAAATTTTTTGCTATATTCTGAAGCGTCATCCTGAATATACTGCTGGAGGTGTTTTTGATGCGTGTTTTGAAAAGGTGCGTGGGATTGAGCCTTTTGCTGGCTCTGATTTTTCTTCCTGCCGGGAGCCCGGCTTCGGCCGCCTCCGGGAACATTTACGCGGACGCGAAAAATCCGGTCGTTCAGATCGTGAAGGCCGTCTCTCCCGCGGTCGTCAACATCGACGTGGAGACGATGTCAAAAAGCTCCTCGCTGCCGCTGCCCTTCCGAAACGACCCCTTTTTCAGGGAGTTTTTCGGTGAGGAGTTCCGGAAATTTTCCCGTTCCGTGCCGATGAAGGGCAGAGGGTCGGGCTTCATCGTGTCGAAGGACGGACAGATTCTGACCAACAACCACGTCGTGGAGGGCGTGGATAAGATTACGGTGACTCTGGTGGATGGAAAAATCTACGAGGCGACGGTGCTCGGGAGAGATCCGACGTACGACTTGGCGGTGATCAGCATCAGCCCGGACGGAAACCTGCCCGTCCTGGAGCTGGGCGACTCCGACGCCCTCGAGGTTGGCGAGTGGGCCATCGCCATCGGGAACCCCTACGGGCTGGAGCATACCGTCACGGTGGGGGTCATTTCCGCCAAGAACCGCAGCCTCCACACCCGGGAGGTCAATTTCGACGGCTTTTTGCAGACCGACGCGGCGATCAACCCCGGCAACAGCGGGGGCCCGCTGCTGAACATGGAGGGCAGGGTCATCGGAATCAACACGGCGATCGTTCCCTACGCGCAGGGGCTGGGCTTTGCCGTTCCGGTCAACATGGCGAAGCAGATCATGAACGATCTCGTCACCTACGGCAAGGTCAAGCGCGGCTGGCTGGGAATCGCTGTTCAGAACCTGACGAAGGAGTTTGCCGATGCCTACGACGTCGACGCGGAGACGGGCATCATCGTGGGGGACGTTTTCCCGGACTCCGCCGCCGCGAAGGCGGACCTGCGCCGCGGCGACGTGATCGTCGAGATGAACGGAAACACGGTGAAGGACATGCAGAGCTTCGTCAACGCGGTCCGCTCCCAGTCGCCCGGGGCCCGGATCAGGCTGAAGGTCATTCGCTCGGGCAAAGCGATCTCCATAACGCCTCAGCTCGACGAAATCCCTGAATCGGAGGGTGGCGTCGCCTCCTCGTCCGGCGAGCAAACGCAGAAGGATACCCTCGCGGATGTTGGAATAAGCGTTTCCCCGCTGACGCCCGAGCTGCGCCGCCAGTACGGAATCGAGGGTGGAACGGGCCTGATCGTGACCGGTGTCGCCCAGGAATCCCCGGCGCAGTCCGCGGGGATTCGGGAGGGGGATCTGCTTCTGGAGGTCAACGGCAAAAAGGTCGGAGACCAGAAACAGCTGGACGTCGCGCTGGGAAAGGGCAGCTCGATCGTTCTCCTCATCGAGCGCTCGGGGCGAACCTTCTTCGCATCCCTGAGGCTGGAAGATAAAAAATGAGATCAGGCCCCGGGGGTCGGGTGAGCTCCGCCCCCGGGCCCTGATCAGTTCTTTAGAAAATCGTGGTTTACACCTCCCCTGAACGATGATAAAATGCACAGAATGAGAAGATGGGTGGTTATGGCCCTCTGAATTTTTTTACAGAAAAGGAGCGTTCTTATGGCAACGCGAAGAGAACCACGTTTTAAGCTTTCCCGTCACCTTGGGGTGAACGTCTGCGGTCATCCCAAAGCCCTTAAACGGGTGGACACCGGTAAAAAGACCAATCGAGGCAACCAGAAGGTTTCGGAGTATGGTCAGCAGCTTTTGGAAAAGCAGAAGATCAAGGCCTATTACGGTATTATGGAGCGTCAGTTTGCGCGCTATTTCGAAAGCTCCAAAAAGAGCTCCGAGATGACGGGCGTCGCCCTTCTGAAGGCGTTGGAGTGCCGCCTGGACAACCTGGTTTATCGTATCGGATTTGCCCGGTCGATCCGGCAGGCCCGCCAGTTGGTGACTCACGGTCATATTCTGGTCAACGGCGCGAAGGTGGACATCCCTTCCTACGGCGTTCGGGTGAGCCAGGTCGTTTCCCTGAAGGAAAAATCCCGCACCAACCAGGTGCTGTTGGATAATTTTCAGGGCCTCGTCTCGTTCAACGTTCCGTACATCGAAAAAAACAAGGATCAGTTCAGCGGAAAACTGATCCGGGAGCCGCAGCGCAGCGAACTGCCCATTGAGGTCAACGAGATCCTCGCGGTCGAGCTGTACTCCAAATAGACGATTCGGGGATAATATAGAGCGGCCGGCGGCGTGAGTTTTATGCCGCCGGCCGCTTTGTGTTGCATGGGTCGCCGTTCGATTGCGGAGTCACATTCCATTTGCGGCCCGCCTGGTTTTCACATCGGGCTATTGATTGCAAATCAATGTCAACAACTTAAGGGGTCGAGGGGTCCGCGACCCCTCGTGAGGTTTGGGGCGGAGCCCCAAAGATTGGTCGCGTTTATTCTTAAATTGTGGACATTGGATTGCAAATGATTTCGATTTGGTATGGGTGACGATTTCTTGTTCAGGCTTCGGCGAAAGGGTATAATTCCCACGTGCACGCATCGGGGTGTTCCGGATATGAAGAGGCGTTCGGGGTAAAACGTATGGCAGACAAGATTGTGGATATCGAAGAGCGTATCAGTCGTTTCCTGCAGGACAGTCTCGATGAACTCTACCTTTTCAGACAGGAGGAGGCGGGACAGCTGGAGGAAGTCCGTGAACATGTCCGCACGATTGCCCTCGAACTGAGAGAGCTCGCCAGCGCCATAGATCTGGCCGCCAAAGATTACGAACGCTCCCGCGAGGAGCTGAGGGAAAGCTCGAAGGTGGGTCTGGCCGAGGAGCAGGCGTCGTATGAGCGTGCGTCGGAATTTATGAAGACACGCGGCTCTCTCGAGGAGCGCTATCGGCTTCTTACCACCCAGAGGAATCAGCTGCAGCGGGAGGAACGCAGACTGGAGCGCCTTGTCTCCAAAAGCGAAAAAACGGGAAATCGTCTGCGCATGGTGCTCAATCTGATATCGACCCCCGATGATCTCACCGAGATCGCGGTGGACGCTCAAAGCAGCGAGACGCTTTCGGCCGCTTTCCAGCTGGCCGAGCGCGAGGCGATTGCGTTTGCCCGCGAGCTGCACGACGGGCCGTGTCAGACGTTTTCCGCGGTAGGTCTGATGCTGGAGATGGGGCGGGAGTATCTGAACAGAGGAGACGCCAACACGACCATGGGAGAGCTCAATCGCGCCCTGGAGCAGACTCGAAACGGCCTGAACGAAATTCGTTCCCTGCTTTTCAGCCTGAGCCCCACCGGGATCCAGGACGGGCTGGAACTGCCGCTAAGGCGCCTGGCGTCTCAACTGCGGCAGATGTGGGGAAGCGAGCTTTCCTTCACGTTGAGCGGAAATCTGGACGAGCTGCCCGCCAACGTGAGGAGCGGCGCCTTCAAAACCCTCCATCAGGCTGTGACCAACGCCGCGCGCCACGGGGCGACGGAGGTCAGAGTGACCATCAACTACACGAAGAAAAGTCTGCGGGTTCGCGTGACGGACAACGGGAAGGGCTTCGACGTCGAGCGGGAAAGACAGGCGGCGAAGGAGCGGGGTTCCTACGGCCTCATCAACATGGAAGACAGGATGAAAATGCTGGGCGGAAAGATCTCCATCTCCAGTGTGATCGACAAGGGATCCAGTGTTTCCTTCTCCGTTCCCATCGTTGTGGAATGAAAAAGAGCGGGCGAAAGCCCGCTCTTTTTCATTCTCCGCAGCCGTCGTCCTTCTTCGTGCAGCCGTCGCAGCCGCAACCACATCCTCCGCTTTTGCGTTTGCGGACGTTATGGATAGCCGTGAACGCCAGCAGCGCCACAACCGATATGAGGATAAGCGCATCCGTCAGGTTCACAGCGGTCACTCCTCCTTCTTTCTTTTCCTTTTCTTCTGCCGCGTCCGCTCCGCCCCGATCACGAAGTCGAGGCAGGTTCGAACGCCCCACGCGGACGCGCCCGCGGAACAGACGCCCCACTCTTCCCTGTAAAAATCGACGCCGGCGATGTCAAGATGCGCCCAGGCGATGTTCTTTTCGACGAACTCGCTCAGGAACATCGCGGCGAAGGTCGCGCCGCCGTAGCGTCCGGCCCCGTTGACGAGGTCGGCGAACTTCGACTTCAGCGTCTCGCCGATCTTCTCGTCATCCATCGGCAGACGCCAGAGCCGCTCGCCCCGCCTTTTCCCGGCGTCGCAGAGGGCGTCGCAGAGCGCGTCGTCCCTGGTGAACAGGCCCGCGGTCCAGCTTCCGAGCGCCACGGCGCACGCGCCGGTCAGCGTCGCCATGTCCACGATCACGTCGGGCTTCAGCTCACTGGCGACAGAGAGGGCGTCCGCCAGCACGAGACGCCCCTCGGCGTCGGTGTTGTCGATCTCGATCGTTTTGCCGTTGCGGGCGCGGACGATGTCGTCGGGGCGCAGCGCCGTGCCCGAGGGCATGTTTTCGGCTGCGGCGATGATCCCGTGCACCTCGACGTCCGGCGTCAGAGCGGCGACGCCCTGCATGATCCCGATGACGTTGCAGGCCCCCGTCTTGTCGCCCTTCATGGTCTTCATGAAGTCGGAGGGCTTCAGATCCAGGCCGCCGCTGTCGAAGGTGATGCCCTTACCCACGAACACGACCTTCTTCTTCGCCTCCCCGCGGGGTTTGTAGGTCAGATGAATCAGGCGGGGCGGAGTATTCGACCCCTGGCCGACCGCCAGAAGCGCGCCCATACGCTCGGCCTCCAGCCTTTTTTCGTCCCAGACCTCGCAGGAGAGACCGTGATCCCTCGCGAACGCTTCGGCGCGATCCGCGAGCGTCAGGGGATTGACGACGTTGCCCGGCTCGTTGGCCAGGTCGCGGGCCGTCTTTTGGGCCGAGGCGAAGATCCGGCCGACCTCGATCTGCGACATCGTTTCCTTCGAGGAGGCGGGTTTCGAAATGAAAATCTCGCGGAGGGCAAAGGCGTCCTCCGCCTTTTTTTCTTTGTATTTGTCGAATACGTAACCGCAAAGCTCGACGGCTTCGCCGAGGATGACGTTCGCCTCGGGTTCCGTCTTTTCGGACAGAATCAGAACGGACCCGTTTCGCTCCCGCCCGATTCGGCGCAGCGCAGCCGCGAGTGCGTCGCGCAGCCGCGCGGGGGTGAAGTCGTCGACCTTGCCGAGCCCCGCGACGTAGAGGCTGCCCACGTCCCCGTCGAAGAGCGGAGCCTTCGTCAGGCTGCCCTTCTTCCCCTCGAAATCCTTCCGCTTCACGAGGGCCCTGACGTACGAGGACCAGCCGGACGCCACGTCGCATTTTTTGCAGTCCTCCTCGTGCATCAAAACCAGCACGGCGTCCCCCTTCCATTTATCGACGTCATCAACAAACCCCACGGGCATCCCCATGCCCGCCCCGGCTTCGTCCTTTCCGTTTTCTTCGAGCTTTGAACTCTTTTTCGCGCGCTTCATGCCTGCAGCTCCCTCCTCGTTGACTTCCCAAAAAAGTATTTCATTGACGGAAGGCTTTGTCAATCGCGCGCTCTTGCATCTGCCCGTGAAATGCTGCATTATTACGTCATCTTTACGGGAGGTGATTTTTATGAGGGGCAGTGGTTTGCTTTTGTTGTGCGTCGCGGCGGTTTTGTTTTCGCTGTGGGCGAACGGCTCGGCCTTCGCGGCGGAGGCCGAGCTCGTTCACAGGTATAAGGTCGGGGACTTCGAGGTGATTCAGCTTTCCGAGGGAGAGTCCGACAGAGATCCCTCGCTTTTCGTCGGGGCCACGCCGGAGCTGGTTGAAAAATACGTTCCGACGGGGACGTATGTCACGGCGACCAACACGTTTCTGATCCGGACGCCGGACCGCCTCGTTCTGGTGGACACCGGCTACGGCAGGGAGCTTTTCAAAAACCTGAAAGCCGTTGGCGTGAAGCCGGAGCAGATCGACACGGTTCTCCTGACCCACATGCACGGCGACCACATCGGCGGCCTGCTGCGCGATGGAAAGCCGGCCTTTCCCAAAGCCGCGGTTCGTTTGGCGCGGCAGGAGCTGGAGTACTGGACCAGCGAGGAGATCATGAAGGCGTCCCCGCCTGACAGGCAGGACCGGTTCAAAAGCAGCATCGAGGTCACGAAGAGCTACGGCGACGCCGTGCAAACGTTCGAACCCGGCGCGCTGGGCTCCGAAATCCCCGAACTTCTGCCGGGAATCCGTCCCATCGCCGCGTTCGGCCACACGCCGGGGCACACGCTTTTCATGGTGGAGTCGGGCGGTGAACGGCTCCTGATCTGGGGAGACCTGACCCACGCGATGGCGATCCAGATGCCGGCGCCCGAGGTCGCCATGACCTACGACAGCGATCCTCAGATGGCCGTCGCCTCGCGCCTCGCGGTGCTGAAGTACGTCGCGGAAAATAAAATTCCCATAGCGGGCATGCACGTCCCCCTTCCCGCGCTGGGAACGGTGACGACCGCGGCTGACGGGGTGGGTTACACGTTCACGCCCACTGCGAAGCGATGAAAGGAATTGGGGCTCTGCCCCAAACCTCGCAAGGGGTCGTGGACCCCTTGACTCCATAAATTTAAAAGACCGCCGGTTTTGTACGGCGGCCTTCTTTATTAATAAGTCGATTTATTTCAATACAATACAAAACAGTTCAATACAACACAATTCAATACCCTGCGGCGACTCCGTTACGGCGGGAGTCCGCGCCTCCGATGAATTCTCCGTTTTTGCGCATGATGCCCTGCGCGCCGCCGAAGTAGAGGTCCTTCGGACGTCCC
The DNA here is from genome assembly GCA_031289165.1 of Synergistaceae bacterium. Taxonomy (GTDB): domain Bacteria; phylum Synergistota; class Synergistia; order Synergistales; family Aminobacteriaceae; genus JAISSA01. Next base: position 3,886 of record JAITPZ010000017.1, on the reverse strand, counting down.
TCTACGTCATGACCGCGCAGTTTCAGAACATCGAGCGTACTCGATGCGACGCCCGCCTCGATCAGCAGTTTTCCGGCCTTGTTGCCGCTCAGCGCGTTGAAAAGGCGCGGGGCCTCGATGGCCTCGTCCATGCTCATTCCGAAGTCGACGGCGTTCATGATGACCTGAGCGACGGCCAGGATGATGCGCGTGGCGCCCGGCGACCCCAGGGCCATGAAGGGCTCGCCGTCCCTGTCAAGCACGATGGTGGGGGTCATCGAGGAAAGCGGACGCTTGCCCGGTTCGGGCGCGTTGACGCTCTCGGGGTTCGTGGAGAAGTCGTCCATCTCGTCGTTCAGCATGAAGCCGTACTCGGGGACGAAAACGCCGGAGCCGAAGAAGAAGTTGATGGTCCAGGTCCACGCCACGACGTTGCCTGCGCCGTCCATCACGGAAAAATGCGTGGTGGAATGGTGGGCGTTGTGCTCGCCCGCCGGGGCGTACGACGCTTTGGGGGCCTCGTCGAACGGCCAGGGGTCGCCGGCCTCAAGGGTCGTCATTGCCTCGTCGCGGATGCGCGCGGCCTGGCTCTCGGCGTAACCTTTGGCGGCGAGCCCGCGAACGGGAACTTTGGCGAAGGCCGTGTCGGCCATATACCGACTGCGATCCGCGAACATCATCTTGCTGGTCTCGGCCAGGGTGTGCAGGAATCGCTCGCCGTTGTGCCCCCACTCCGCAACGGGGAAATTCTCCATAATGTTCAGAATCTCCATGACGTGCACGCCCGCGCTCGACGCCGGGGGAGGCCCGACCACGGTGAAGCCCCGGTACGTGCCCCTGACGGGCTCGCGCCGCTCGATTTTGTAGGCGCTCAGGTCCGCCTTCGTCATGATGCCGCCCGCCTTCGCGACTGCGGCGACGACGGCGTCCCCGATCTCGCCTTTGTAAAAGACGTCAGGGCCCTTATCAGCCAGGAGCTGGAAGGTTTTGGCGAGCACGGGGTTCTTCAGCGTATCGCCGGCCTGAAGCGGCAGACCGCCCGGCGTGTAGGGCGTGCCGTCGGGGTTGTACGCGCTGATTTTCTCGAAATTCTCCTCGACCATGGAGGCCAGAAGTTTGTCCACCGTGAAACCCTCGCTGGCGAGCTTTATCGCCGGGGCCGCCACCTCCGCGAAGGAAAGCGTGCCGTACTTCCCCAGAATGGTGAACAGCCCCGAGACCGACCCGGGGACGCCCACGGACCTGCCGCCCATCTCCGTCCACTTCTCCTTTTTGGACTGTTCGGACGCGTACATGTTCTTCGTCGAGGCGCCCGGCGCCATCTCGCGGAAGTCCCAGCACACGATCGTGCCGTCCGCCAGGCGGAGCGTCGCGAAGCCGCCGCCGCCGATGCCCGACGCGTTGGGCTCCACCACGTTCAGCGCGAGGGCCGTCGCCACAGCGGCATCGATCGCATTGCCGCCCTTTTTCAGAATCTCCACGCCCGCTTTGGAGGCCAGCTCGTTCGCCGCGGCCACCATCCCGTTTTTCGCCCTCACGTCCTTAAACTCGACCGGGGCGTTCGCGGCTCCGGCTCCCGCGACGCAGAACAGAGAGAAAAGAAGAACCAAAACGGATGCCATACTCTTTCGCTGCATTGCAAATCCACCTCTTTCTAATAGAAATACCAAAACTGGCGTTTTGGCGTAAAAAATCATGGGCTTTGCCCCCTCGCCAAAAGACCCCGACTGGGATCCCGGGCCCTCGCACTCCGTCAATGGTTTTCAGTGTTGCCCACCGTCAGCCATTTTCCGATGCCCTGGTCGACGAGCTCCTGGTACGCGGGCAGACCGTCGATCTCGATGACCTTGTTTTCGTCGACGAAAAACTCCATCATGGACAGGAAGGTCATGATGGCGGTCAGGTGACGCGCAACGCGCATGTCGAGGGGCTTGCCGTTCTCGTCCCAGGGGACGAACAGGCGTCCCAGCCCCGCGGCCTTCGCGTAGGCCCTGTCTTTGCCCGTCAGGGCCAGCGCCTCGTCCGTGCGTCCGCGCAGACGGCCCTGGCTCGGGTTGGCCACCTCCATCAGAATCGGCAGGGTGTCGCTGAAGTCGCCCCACTCGCGGTGGCTCAGTCCCCGAAGGTTCTTCGGCGACGGTTCGAGGCGAATTTCGATGCCCCGGCCCTTCAGCTCCATCGCCGTGGCGGCCGCCAGCTCGATGCTCTTCTCGTGGGCCACGATCGCGTCGACCACGGGATACTCCGGCGAGGCCTCGTGGAGGTCGAACGCCAGGTCGATCTTCTCCTTCCGCAGGAACTCCATGATCGCCCAAGCCAGGCGCTCCGTCGGGGTTCCGTCCGGTACGCCGGGGTAGGCGCGGTTCAGGTTGCGGCTCTCGTTGCCCGACAGGCGCTGTCCCGACGCCCTGTGGATGTAGATGTCCGGGACCGGCCAGTCGAGGGTGTGCATCATGTCCCGGGAACCGTAGCGGAAGGCGCGCGTCGATCCGTCGGGAAGCGTGAAGTGAATCGTCTCCGGGGACGCCTCCTGCGGCTGCGTGTGCCCGAAGCCCGGCCGGTTGGCGAACGGAATGACGCAGAGCTTACCCCTCCGCACCCGCGCGCGCTCCGTCAGCAGAACAGCCGTCATATATCCCGCCGGCTCGTTGGGATGCGTGCCCCCCAGCACCAGCACGGACCCGCCCGGCTCCTTCCCGTTCTGAACGTAGACCGGTGTGTCGAGGGGCATTCCCGCCAGGGGCGCGAACCACTCCGACAGAAGATGCTCCTCGAAGTTCGCCGCGGGGATGATCGTGTCGGGCACTTTCATCGCGGCAAAATCCCGATTCGCCAGCCACGCGACGGCAAGCGCGCAGAGAAGCAGGCCCCAGGCCGTTCCGTTCGTTCCTTTGGTGTCGCATTCGAGGCGGAATTTGAATTCGAACTTCATGCCCGTCGCCTCACTTCAGCATCAGCAGGCGCAGCACCAGCGGAATCAGCACGAGGGCCGCCGTCGCCTGTCTCCAGAAGTCCTTTTCGTCGAAGAGGCAGCGCAGGACCAGAAGAAGAATCAGCCCCACGATGCCCCGATAGATTAAAGTCATGTTCAATAAACTCATATCTCGCTCCTCCGATCCATCAGCGCGTCAGGAAGGGGGCCAGCTTCCCGGCCCAGGCGATGATCGCCGCGCCCCACAGCACCGTCACGACGCCCGGAATGACGCACCGCGCCAGTATTTTGAAGTAGTTTTTCTCATCGACGACCTGCGCGGCGAAGATCCCCGCCAGCGCCGTCGGCGGCATCAGGTCGCCCAGGCCGGCGATCAGGGCCAGGGCAGTGCCCACGAGGATCTGGTCGCGGTCGAGAAGCGCCAGAATGAACGGCACCCCCAGCACGGACGCCGCCCCGAACGAGGAGATTGCGCCGAACAGGGGGATCGAGACGCCGATGCTGACGTAGAGCAGCCACGGCGGAATGTCGAGCGCCGTCACGGAGACGAAGCCGCGAACGCCGTTCAGCGTCATCACCTGGACGAACATGCCCACGCCCATCAGGATGCCCAGTACGGGCAGGGCGTCGTGCATCGCGCGGGTGGCGGATTCGACGGGGTTCCATTTCTGTCCGCTGAATGCGGCGGAGGCCGAGGCGATCAGAAACTGCAGGGGCATCCCCAGAGAGGGAAAACGCTCAGGGAAGAGCTGCTCGCCCGCCATCAGGAGGATCAGCACCGCAAAGGGAAGGAACAGGCGCGGGGTCAGGGGCGCTTTCTCCATGCGCGTGAGCTCCGCCTCCAGCCCCGCCTCGTCGACGGCGTCCCGGCGGCGCAGCCAGGGATATATAAAAAAGAGCGCCACCATCAGCGCCAGCGGAACGGTCGCGAAAAGCAGCGGCAGGGCGAATCCCACGTAAGGCATGTCGATGCCG
>JAITPZ010000280.1 GCA_031289165.1 Synergistaceae bacterium | reverse complement strand
GAAGATCGTGGCCTACGTGGTGGTTGCGGGCGACAGTCTCTGGTCCATAGCGAACTCGCAGAACCTGGAGGTGGATACCCTTATCGGGAGCAATGTTTTCAAAAATTCCACGATGCTCCATCCGGGCGCTGCCCTGCGGATTCCCAACCAGGACGGTATTTTCTACAAACTGAAAAAAGGGGACACCATAGAGGGCGTCGCCAAAAAATATCAGGTCGCCCTCGACAGGGTTCGGAAGGTGAATCCGACCGTCGATCTGGTCTCTCTGAAGAACGGAGACGAAATCTTCCTTCCGGGAGCGCGACCGGAGGCGATCACTGACGTGCAGACGACCGGGAAAAAATCGGACTCGACGGTCGCGGCGAAAAAGGGCGCGGAGTCGAAATCGTCGGGGAAGGGATCGCGCGCCTATCGCTGGCCGGTGATGGGAAGGATCAACAGCCCCTTCGGCTGGCGTCGTCACCCCATTACGAAGCGGCGGGATTTTCACACGGGGCTCGACATCAAGGCCGACCGGGGAACGGTGATCCGCAGCGCCCGTGATGGGCGGGTGGCCTACGCCGGATGGATGGGCGGATACGGTAAGGTCGTCGTCGTCGAACATGGAGACGGGCAGTCCACCCTTTACGCGCACTGCAGTTCTCTTCTGGTGCAGCAGGGGGCGTCCGTTTCCGTCGGGCAGAACGTCGCCCGCGTTGGAACGACGGGAAGATCCACGGGACCGCATCTTCATTTCGAGGTTCGAAACGGCAACAGCTCAGAGAACCCGCTGAAATATCTGAGGTAGCGGTAAATTGAAAAAAACCGATTTGAGAGTTGATCGCCGTATGGAAATAATGTAGAATTACAATTATATATGGGTAGTGGAGACGCCGGACCGGAGTTTTTTTTTTCTGGTCCGGCTTTTGTTTGTGTTTTTTTGCGCCCTGATCTGCATGTCCTCCGTTCTCCTGTGGTTATAATTTTTTAATGAAAGGGTAAGTGGCGGGAATGGCGAAATACGTTTTTATAACGGGTGGAGTGGTTTCTTCATTGGGTAAGGGGATAACGGCGGCGTCAATCGGAACTCTTCTGAAAAAACGGGGCTTCCGGGTCTCCATCATCAAGGTCGATCCTTACCTCAACGTGGACGCGGGAACGATGAACCCCTTTCAGCACGGCGAGGTTTTCGTGACCGACGATGGCGCGGAGACGGACCTCGACCTCGGGCACTACGAGCGGTTCATCGACGAGTCCCTGGGCGAACAGAACAGCGTCACGACGGGAAAAATTTATTCGAGCGTCATCGATCGGGAGCGGCGCGGAGCGTACCTCGGCGGGACGGTCCAGGTGATTCCCCACATCACAAACGACATTCAGGATCGCCTGATTCGAGCCGGCGAGGACCGCGACTTCGTGATCGTGGAGATTGGGGGGACCGTCGGCGATATCGAGGGTCTTCCCTTCCTGGAGGCGATACGCCAGATGTCCGACCGCATGGGGCGGGAGAACGTGATCTACTGTCACGTCACCCTCATTCCCTGGCTGGAGGCGGCCCGGGAACTCAAGACCAAGCCGACGCAGCACAGCGTTCAGGAGCTTCGGCGCATAGGGATTCTGCCTCACATTCTGGTGTGCCGGACCAGCCATCCGATGGACCTCGACATGAAGAACAAGATCGCGCTCTTCTGCACCGTCCCTCCGGAGGCGGTGATCGAGGTGAGAGACGAGCCGACGATTTACAGCGTGCCAATCAGCCTGCACCGTCAAAACCTCGACGGGCTCATCCTCAGGTACCTTTCCATTGACTGCGATATTGAGCCCGACCTCACGGACTGGAGCCTTGTCGTCGATCGCTTCATGAACGCTCCCCGAAGCGTGGAAATCGCGCTCGTCGGCAAGTACGTCCAGCACAAGGACGCCTACCTCAGCGTCGTCGAGGCCCTTTACCACGCGGGAATACACCATAACGTCAGGGTGAAGGTCCGCTCCGTCGAGTCCAGCGACGTCGAAACCCGCGGCGTGGAGGAGATGGTTTCCGGGGTGGACGGCATTCTGATCCCCGGAGGATTCGGTTCCCGCGGGATAGAGGGGAAGATCGCCACGGTCCGCTGCGCCCGGGAAAACGGGATTCCGCTTCTGGGCATCTGCCTCGGTATGCAGATGATGGTGGTGGAGTTCGCGCGCAACGTCTGCCATCTGGCGGGCGCGCACAGCGAGGAAATGGACCCCGCCACGGTACATCCCGTCATTCACAGGATGCACGATCAGATCAACCTGGAAAAAATGGGCGGGACGATGCGCCTCGGCGCCTACGACTGCGACCTCGTCCCGGGGTCCGCGGCAGCGCGCGCCTACGGCGCGGAGCGGGTGAGCGAGCGGCACCGTCACCGTTACGAGTTCAACAACACCTATCGGCAGCGCCTCGAGGACGCCGGGCTGAAGGTCTCCGGAATGTGTACGGAACGGAACCTGGTGGAGATCGTCGAGCTGCCGGACCACCCGTGGTTCGTGGGCGGCCAGTTTCACGGGGAGCTGAAGTCCCGCCCGACGCGACCCCATCCGCTGTTTACCGCGTTTGTGGGTGCGGCGGTGAAAAGAAGCGACGCCGGAAAATAAATAACCCGGGGCTCCGCCCCCTGTGTCTCATTAGAAAGAACGGTTATATCTGTGGTCTGAGCTGATAAAATAATGACGCTTTTAATTATGGGGTCAGGGGGTCCGCGACCCCCTGGAGATTTTTTCGTGAGGGGTCGGCGCCCCAGGATCTTTATGGAGGTATGAGATTTGAAAAAACGTATGAAATTTTTCGCGAAGATATCGATGTGTCTGACCGTTTTTGTATTTCTCTTTTTTACTGCCGGACCTCTCGACGCGGCCGGGAAAAAGGCGGTGGACGAGGAAAAGAGTTCCTCCATGCAGATGATGGAGCGCGTGGAGACGATCGTTTACGGAGAGACGGGCAAGGGCGGCCTCATCGAACGGCTGAACTCCGTGGAAAAGGAGCTTTTCGGCCGAAGCCTTCCGGGGAGCATCTCCGAACGGCACATCGCGATTCTCAACTTCCTGGAGGTCGGAACGGCGGACCAACCCTCCATGCTCTTCAAGCTGGGCGTCGCCGAGTGGATCGTGAGGCAGAACATCCAGCCCCGCAGGTCCGCCCTGAGCCGTATGGAAAGCCTCGAAAGCGAGCTGGACGGAGAGATGCAGTACGGCAAGCCCGTGGCGATGAGGGTCGAGCGAATCCTCGCCACGCTGGTGGCCGACCCCGTGACCTTTCAGGAGATTATCCTGCCCACGGCGACCGTCGTGAAGGTGAAGTTCCTGGAGGAGCTGGGCCCCGCGCAGTCCAAAAAAGGAGATTCCGTGGGCCTGGCCCTGACGGACGACCTTTTCGTGGACAAAAACCTGGTCGCGCCGCGCGGCAGCCTCATCGACACGATCGTCCGCGACGTTAAGCAACCCCGCATGTTCGGCGTCCCCGGTCAGGTGTTCCTCGAGTTTCGGGCGCTGATGCCCCTGGGGCCACAGCGCCCGCCGGTCGCCGTGGGCGATGCCGCGAAGAAGGCGGCCGAGGCGGCGAAGAAGAGCGGGGGCAGGGGCGAAGGCGCACTTATCGGGGCGGGGGCGGCCACTATTGGCGGTATGGTTATTTTTGGTCCCATTGGAGCGGTCAGTGGACTTTTCGTTCGTGGCGACGCCATCAAGATTCCCGAGGGTTCCATCATGTTCGTGGAGACGTCCGGCGACGTCCGCGTGGGCGGATGGCCGGTCCCGGAGAGCCTTCGCATCGATCCGGGGGCGACCATCCGGGAAAGCATCGTTCCGAGAACGACGACAACGACCACCACCACGACGACCACGACCACACTGGGATCGGGTGGCGACGGCGTATCCGGCAGGGAGACGATCGAGCTTCCCGCCGAGCAGAAGATCAACTGACGAGGCTCGTGAACCCTCACATGCCGGGGACGTTTCGGGAACGATTTTTTGGGGTCACGCCGCGTTCGCTTTTTTCATGCCTCCTTTCGGGACTTCTCCTTTCGGCCGGGGTCGCTTTTGCCGGCCCCTTCGAGGAGACCATACAAATTCTGGAGCGGCAGACCTCCTTTCACTGGGGGCGCGACTGCCTCGTCTGGGTCGTTCACTATCCGGAGGACCTGGTCGATCCCTGGGTGGACGCCGAGGCCGGCCGCGCCGGCATGACGGAGTCCGAGCGACAGTCCTACAAAGAGGGCTTCGTCTCCGAGCTTTCGATCGGCAAAACGGAGCCCTTCCTTTTCACCGTCTACGCCTTCGGGCCGCGACCCCTCAGCTTCGCCCCGCTTTCCGAGAAAGCGGCGCTGGTGACTCCCGAGGGAAAGCGCGTCAAACCCCTTCGATACGATCGGGTTCTGGATCAGCCCATAAACGGCATCGCGCAGGGACTGGTCTTTTTTCCGAAGCAGGATGCCGAGGGATACGTGCTCGCCGTCCGCGGGATGGGGGTCTATGACGAACGCATTTTCGCCTTCGATCGGTCGGTGGAGGCCTTGGAGCCCGCGAACGAACCCGACGGGGATTCCGAGGTCGTCGTCGTGGAGCTGCCGCCGGCGCCGAAAAAAACCCCCGCCGCGAGTTCGGGATCCGGCAATCCGAGGGCCGGAAACGCGAAGCCCGAGCCGGCCTCTCCAAAGGTAATCGAGCGCTCCGCGCCGACGCCTCCGACGATTGAGCATCCGACGCCCCCGCAGCCTCAGGGGCCGGAAATTGTCGTCACCGAGCCGGAATCCGAGAGCATGGCCGATTTCGTCGCCGCGATGCGAAGGGGCGGCGCGGAGAAAAAAGCGGAGGAAAACTCGCCCAGCCCCGATGCGGGCAGCCCCGGGGACAGCGCCTACGTGTCCCGGGAAAAAACGATCCGTGACTTTCTGGACCTCTGGATGGCCCAGGATTCCGAAAAAATGTACGCCATGCTGTCCTCCGCCTCGCAGGAGCTTTTTTCGCGGGAAAACTTCGACGCGGAGCTGCGAAAGGGCGCGGATTTTCGCGCGGCGCTGCGGGACGGCTACAGGGTGGACTGGACGAGTCCGGAGCGCGCAAAAATCGTGGCGATCAAACGGGTCCTCCTGATTCGCACGGTGGCCAGCCGCACCCTCGGCGTGGCGCGCGAGGGAGCGGCCTGGAAGATCGTCTGGTGATGGATTTTTTGAACCCTGAAATATGAAAATAAAAAATTTTAAAAAAGGACATCTTTTTCTGCTGCTCGCGCTTTTGGGAATTGGGGTGCTGATCCGTTACGCCCTTCGCGACATGAGGCTGGATATCGACCTTCTGAGGGAGGGCCTGGAGCGTATGCCGACCCTGGTGGTGGAGAACCTGGAGTTCGAGCGGGAGATCTCCGGAGACCTGTGGCGGGTGTGGATTCCCCTTGCGGAGCGCGGCGCCGAAGCGACCCTGGTGACCTCCGTCGACGTTCGGCGTCGGATGCCGGGCGGCAGGGAGTGGTAT
>JAITPZ010000275.1 GCA_031289165.1 Synergistaceae bacterium | reverse complement strand
CGGTGGGTTTTCTTTCTTACCTGTGAGAAAAGAGAGGAAAGGGTATGCTGAAAAAAGTTTTCAACCGCTTTGAGGAAATTTTAGGAGCTTTTCTTCTTTTCATCATGGTTGGCATCGCTTTCTTGAACGTCCTCACCCGTTATTTTTCCAACTACTCCTTCGCTTTTACCGAAGAAGTCGCGCTCAATTTCTTTGTTTGGATAACTCTGCTCGGGATATCGATATGCTATAAGCGGCGTACCCATTTGAATGTGACGTTGATTTATAACCAATGCCCTCTTAAAATGCAGAAAATATTGCTTCATATTTCTAATATCTTTTCTATCGTATTTTTCTCGCTTCTGACCTATAGAGGAATATTTCAGGTAAAAGACGAATACGACCTCAGCGCAGTCACGGAAGCGTTACAGACCCCGACTTGGCTTTACACGATCGCGCTGCCCGTGTTTTCCGCGTTGATTATCTTCAGGATACTTGAATCGATGGTACGAGGCAAGGGAAAAGAGGTTGAGGCGAAATGACAGATTTTTTCAGTCAGCCCGGAGTCTGGCTGTTGGCTCTTTTCCTGGTGCCGCTTCTTTTCGGCATTCCTATTTCCGTCGCCCTCGGCTGCGCCACGTGTTTCGTTTTATGGAAGTGGAACCTCGGAGTCATGATGCTTTCCTATAACTTTTACGCGGGCATCTATAAATTCCCCCTGCTGGCGATTCCGTTTTTCATCCTGGCGGGCATTATCATGGAAAAAGCGGGGATTGCCGAAAGGATCATCCGGCTCATCAACGAGCTCGTAGGTTCCATGACCGGAGGATTGGCCATCGCGACGATCGCGGTCGCCACCTTTTGGGGCGCCGTGAGCGGGTCTGGCCCGGCCACCGTCGCCGCGCTGGGGCTGGTTCTCATACCCGGCATGGTCAAGGCCGGTTACGACAAAGCCTTCGCCACGTCCGTGGTCTGCGTTTCTTCCGGGCTGGCCATTATTATCCCGCCCAGCATCATCTTCATCATTTACTCCGACCTCATGGGGACATCCATCGGGGCGCTATTCGCCGCCGGAATTCTGCCCGGGATCCTCGTATCGTTTTGTTTAATCGTCATGGTCGGGCTGCTCAGCAAGGCAAAAAACTACAAGGGAACTCCGAGAAACACAGGAACCCTGAAACGAGCGTTTTTGGACGCCTTCTGGGGATTGCTGACGCCCGTCATCATTCTGGGAGGCATTTACGGCGGGGTCTTCACTCCGACGGAGGCCGCTGCCGTAGCGGTGTTTTATGGACTTTTCATCGGCTTTTTCGTCTACCGAACCCTTACGCTGAAAACCTTGGGCGAGGTTTTGGTCGGCGCGTTGCAGGGAACGTCGCTGATCATGTTTGTGGTTACCTGCGCCAACCTTTATTCCTGGGTAGGGGACACGATAGGTGTCATCCCCAAAATCGGGCAGGCGATGCTGGGCATCTCCCAGAACCCCTATGTCGTGCTTTTGTCCATCAACGCGATGCTCTTCGTCGCCGGGATGCTGCTCGACGCCACCGCCATCATGTACGTTTTTATGCCCATCCTGGCGCCCGTTGTCGCTTATTTCAAATGGGACCCGATCTGGTTCGGCGTCATGGTGACGATCAACATGGCAATCGGGCAGGTCACCCCGCCCGTGGCCGTGAATCTTTTTGTCGGGGCCAACATCAGCGGGCTCAGGATCGAAGAGCTTACCAAACCGGCGATACCTCAAATTCTGGCCGTGATCGTGGCCCTCGCCATTGTTGTGCTGTTCCCGGCCCTCAGCACGTTCATTCCCAAGGCAATGGGCATGTATTGATATTGTATTGATTATTGATATTGAATTGAGGATTGGAATCGCCGCCATGATAAAGGTATCATAATTTCTGAAGGAGGTATTGTCATGAGAGCGTGGGTAAAAAACGAGCCCAAAAAAGGAATGGAACTCGTGGATATACCCGTCCCGAAGCCGGGCGAGGGAGAAGTGCTGGTCAAGGTCTTGGCTACAGCCATCTGTGGCACAGACCTGCATCTCTATGAATGGAACGCGTGGGCCCAAGGCGCAGTCTCCTCGCTGCCTTTGGTGCTGGGGCACGAGTTTTGTGGTGAAATCGCAGAAGTAGGCAAGGATGTGACGCGCTACAAAACCGGGGACTATGTGTCAGCCGACTCACACGTAGTCTGCGGAACCTGTTATCAATGTCTCAACGGCATGCAGCACATCTGCGGAAATCTCAAGATTTTAGGTGTGCACATACCGGGTTGCTTTGCCGAGTATATCGCCGTCCCTGAACATGTCCTCTGGAAGATCTCCCGGGACATCAAACCCGAATTCGGTGCGATCATGGAGCCGTTGGGCGTGGGCGTTCACGCGATTCACAGAGGGGAGGTACAGGGTGCGCGGATGGTCGTACAGGGATGTGGCCCTATTGGCCTGGGGGCTATCGCTGCCGCGCAGGCGATGGGGGCAGCGGAAATTTTAGCAGTCGACGTGTCCGAGACACGCCTCGACTTTGCTAAACAACTTGGCGCCCAGGTTTTAAACCCCACAAAAACTGATATTCAAAAATGCGTCATGGAAATGACTCAAGGTACAGGCGCCGACGTTATTGTTGAGGCAACGGGCAACGCAAAGGCTGTTTCCGCTGCTTTCAAATTTCTGAGAAAAGGGGGACGGGCGCTCTTGGTCGGATTGCCTTCCGAGCCCGTGACCTTCGACCTGGTGTCGGATATTGTTTTCAAAGAGGCCACGGTGATGGGTTTCCACGGCAGAGAAATGTATCAGACCTGGACAGTGATGGATCACTTGATGCAGCAGGGAAAATTGAAATTGGAACCCCTTGTCAGCCACATTCTACCACTCGAAAAAGCGGAAGAGGCTATGGAACTGCTTTTATCGGGTCAGGGAAGCAAGGTTGTCCTCAAACCCTGATCCGTCGAAAATTTTGAGAATAAGGAGAAAGGCATTGACAATACTCGATGCGCATTGTGTGACAAATCAGGACAACGTGGCCGTTGTGGTGCGCGACATCGCGGCGGGAGAAACGGTGCAGGTGCAACAGGGGCCGGAAATTTTCAAGATCGTCGCGGCGACGGACGTCCCCGCCGGACATAAAATCGCGCTGAGCAATTTCAAAAGCGGCGACCATGTCCTGAAATATGGGGAAATCATAGGCGGCGCGTCGGCCGACATCCTTAAAGGGGCTCACGTCCACGTCCACAATCTCGAAGGACTGCGCGGCAGGGGGGATAAAGGATGAATTTCATGGGATATATTCGGCCAGACGGCAGAGTGGGAGTCCGAAACCACCTTTTGGTGCTGCCGTCGGTGGTCTGTGCCAACGATGTGGCGGCGAGAATCGCCGCGCAGCTCAATGGCGCGGTGTACGTGAATCATCAGCACGGCTGTGCCCAGCTCCCCGCCGACGCCGCTCAGACGCAGCGAACACTCGCGGGCTTTGGCTCCAACCCGAACGTGGCGGCCTGCATCGTCGTGGGCTTGGGGTGCGAAACCCTCTCGGCCGGGGGCATTGCCGAGGCTATCGCAAAAACGGGCGCGCCCGTCGCCGCCCTGGTCATCCAAGAGGAAGGCGGCACGCTCAACACGATCAACAAAGGCGTCAAGATTGGACGCAAGATGCTGGCCGATATTTCGAAGCTGCGAAGGGAACCCCATCCGCACTCCAAACTGATACTCGGCCTGGAATGCGGCGGATCGGATGCCTGGTCTGGCCTTTCAGCCAACCCTGCCGTGGGCAACGCCAGCGATCGTCTGATTCGAGAGGGGGGAACTTCGATCTTATCCGAAACACAGGAAATGATTGGAGCCGAACACCTTCTCGCCCGACGGGCGATAAACCGAGAGGTTGCGGAACGCGTCGTGGCAATTGCCAAACGCGCGGAAGCAGGCGCGTTGAGCGGGGGAGTGGACATCCGATCCGCAAATCCCACGCCGGGGAACAAAGCAGGCGGGCTTTCCACTCTCGAAGAAAAATCTCTGGGTTGCATCAGCAAAGCTGGGGTCGAAGCCCCTCTCGAAGAGGTGTTGGAGTACGCGGAAGCGCCGACCAAACGCGGGCTGGTCGTTATGGATACTCCAGGGCACGATATCGAATCAATCACGGGTATGGTGGCGGGCGGCGCGCAGGTAATTTTTTTCACGACAGGCAGAGGAACCTGCACGGGCTGTCCCATAGCGCCCGTAATTAAGGTGTGTTCCAACAGCCTCACTTTTGACAAGATGAGTGACAACATGGACGTGGACGCGGGCGGCATCATCACGGGGGAAAAGACCATCGCGCAGGTCGGAGAACTGCTTTTTCATGAAATGTTAGAAGTCTGCGGCGGCAAAAGTACCAAAAGCGAGGAACTCGGTTATGGAAGCTTTGCGATCAACCGCATAGGACCGACACAATAGAACCAGGACAAAACAAAAACAAAAATTGCACACGAAAGGCGGTTTTCACTTGGACTCCTTTCGTGTGCGGGCATTGATTCGATCCTAGATTTGCCTTCATGGCTGTCATGACTGTGTTCATATAGCTATTTTGAACGAAGTGTCATGCAGGGCATAGATTCTTAACTTCAAAGATTCCTTATCCCGAAATCTATACGCTCGTCGCTGTAATACTCGGATCTTTGTATTTGTTCCCTCCAAAGGCGTCAACGTCTACACCCACGGCGAGATGCTGCCCGCCCACGCCTATCCTGAGTTGAAAAAGTACCCATACCTGAAGGGGAACTTCGGAACGGCGTGGCAGAACCAGCAGAAAGAGTTTGACGGCGTTCTCGCGCCCGTGAGTGGGCGGCTGTAACGATGCGAAGCCTGGGCGCAACTATTACACCGAGTTCGTGAAGCAAACGCCGAAAGATACATGAGCAGAAGGCGGTGTGCATCCTGCTGACCTTGCTGC
>JAITPZ010000252.1 GCA_031289165.1 Synergistaceae bacterium | reverse complement strand
ATTTCTGGGCCTCCGCGGACCAGGGGGGGAGAACGGCGGGCAAGGTTTTCGTGCGCCTGCCCGACTTCAGGGTGGACGGCAGACAGATCGTGAAGGGGCTGCGCGCGGAGGTTCTCATGTTCCCGGACCGGAGCCTGACCGTGGACGGCAGCGGAGAGGTGTTCGGGGCGAAGCTGACGGCCAGGGGCGAGACCCTGAAAAAGGGCGATCTGCGGCCGGCGATGCTTTTCACCGTCGATAAGATGAACACCGCGCTCCTCGCGGCGGCCTTCCCGGCGCTGGCGTCCCTGGCGCCCTCCGGAGCGGTTTCTCTGTCCGTCAGCCTCGACGAGCGCCTCGCGGCCGAGGCTGAACTGCGCTCCGCCCGGCTCGTTCTCGGCGGCGTTCGTCTCGACGACCTGGCGGCCGTCGCCCGTTACGACGGCAGGAGCGTCGTTCTGGACGGACTCAGGGGAAAAATCGGAAGGGCGCCCCTCGATCTCTCGGGCGTCGTCGATCTGAAAACGGGGGCGCTTCGGTTCGACGGCGCCCTCAAAGGGCTCAGCCCCGCCTCCGTGCCGGCGCTGGCGGAGAGCGTCACGGGAGCCTGCGACGTCGTCCTGAGCGCGCAGGGGACGACGCGTTCTCCCCAGGTGACGGTGGCGATCTCCGGTGAGGAAAATCGGGTCGCGGACGTTCCGATAAGGGGGCTGAGGCTGTCGGGCACCTGGGCGAACGACAGGGTGAGCATCCCCGAGACGGCGCTGCGGCTGCCGGGCGGGTCCGTCTCGTTTCGCGGGTCCGTCGACCTGCCGAAGGGCGCGGAACCCATCCTGGACATCTCGGGGAGCCTGACCGGCCTTGACCTCGGCAAAACCCTCTCCAGCCTTGGGACTCCCATAACGGGGAGCGTCGGGGGGACCCTTAAGGTCTCCGGGCCGGTGAGCGACGCCGCGCTGGAGGCCCTCGTCACGTCGGACAGGATCGGCGGAACCTCGATGGATATCCGCGACCTCCACCTCGATTTCGCGGGCACAACCCGAAACGTCGAGATCCGCGAGGTCAGGGTCAGGGTGAACGGCGGCAGCGTGGAGGGCAGGGGAAAAATGTCCTTCGAGCGCCGCGGGGGGATGGCCGTCGAGATGAAGGTGCGGGGCATCGAGGTCCGGTCGCTTCTCTCGCAGTTCGGCGTCGATGCCGGCATGGGAGGGTATCTCGACGGGACGCTGTCGCTGGTGGGCACTCCCTGGCGGCCGGAGCTGAAGCTCAAAGTCACGTCGCCCCTGACCATAAAGGAGACGCTCGTGGACAACCTGGCGGTCACCGTGTCCTCCCCCGAGCGGGGACGGCTGGACTTCGGCGCCGACGGGCAGATGGGAGACCTGCTGCTGAACGTCAGGGGACGCCTCGTGCGGGACAGGGAGGGCGGCGGCTGGACCTACTCCGCCGAGGGCGGCCCTCTGGATCTCGATCGGCTGGCGACGGCCAAAATGCCCTCCATGAAGGGAAAGTACGCGGGAAGCGTGAAGGTGAGCGCCTCGGGACGCCTGAACGGCGGGCGGGGCCGGGGTTCAGGCGAGGGTCGCGCTCAGGGCCGGGGCTCTGAGCGCCGGGGGCCTCAGAATCGCGAGCTTCAGGACCAGGGCCCGCAGCCCGTCGATATCGCGATAACGCTTCCCTCCTTTTCGACCGCGGGGATCACGATGCGGGACGTGTCTCTGCCGCTTTGCCTTCTGGGGGACCAGGTGACACTTCGGGACGGGACCGCCAGGCTTTTCGACGGAGCGGTGAGCCTCAGCGCCGACGTGAACCTTCCGGATCAGCAGTGGCGGGCGTCGGTGAAGATCGAGGGGCTGGACCTCGGGCAGGCGGCGGAGCCTTTCATGAGTCAGGGCGCGATCGCGGGGAGCGCCGACGTCAGCGTCAGCGCGAACGGGGACTACGGAACCCTGATGATGGTGTTCGCCAGGGGAGATTTCAAATCGGGCAGCGGCTATATCCACGAGTTCAGCGCTCTCGACGCCGTCACGAAGGATGGACGCCTCCCGTTCGAGGAGATCCGGGGGTCGTTTTTCTGGGACGGCAAGGACCTCTGGCTGAACCCCGGAAGTCAGGCCACGGCGCCTCCGGGAGCGCCTCTGTACAGATATTTCGCGCTCAACGGCTCCCTCGGCATCCCCGGGACGGGGTTGGGGCTGATGTGCCAGGGGCGTTTCGACGTTCAGGCGCTTAACACGGTTCTGGGGGCCCTGAAAAGCGCCTTCCAGTATATGACCGGAACCCTCTCGGGCGGCGGTTCGCTCGGCGGCTCCCTGCTGCGCGGCGTGGCGGCGAAGGTCGTGGGCTACACCGAGCACGATTTTCAGGACGTTACGTTCCAGCTGAAGGGAAGCTGGCAGGCGCTGCAACTGCTGAACCTCAAAATCAGCAAATCCCTGGAGGGATATCTGCCCCTGAGCGGCATGAACGATAACCCGGCCCCGGAGGGCAAGGACGCGGAGCGAAAATTTCAGATCAACCTTCGGATCCCCACCGGTCCGGGGAGTACGGAGGACGGGGAAGACACCGAAAACCAGATCAAGAAACAGATTCTCGACAATCTCATAAAATTCTGATGGAGCCCGGCGTTGTTATGGGGCAGACTTGCCGAAAATAACTTATGGATACGAGGAGCAGAGAAAATGAACTGCGAACTGGCTGTTAAAATCGACGTCGATACCCTGAAGGGATACCTCGAAGGCGTACCCCGCCTTCTGGAGCTTCTGGGCGGGCGAAACATAAAGGCCTCGATCTTTTTTTCGATGGGCCCCGACAACTCGGGCAGGCTGCTGCGCAGGATATTGCCCGGAGGACTCATCCCGCGGATGCTGCGAGCGAGAACCCCGGCGACGGGCCCTCTGAGGGCGCTTCTGTACGGGAAATTCCCCGGGGCTCCGATGATAGTTCCCTCGAACCCCGATATCCTGAAGCGGGCGGAGGGCGAGGGGCACGACTGCGGCATTCGCTGCTGGGACCGCGCGAAATGGGAAGATGGGCTGCCGGCGATGTCCCGCGAGGAAATTCGAGCGGAGTTCGCCAGGTCCATCGAGCTTTTTTCCGGCGTGACGGGCAGAGAACCCGTCAGTTCCGCGGCGCCGGGCTGGCGGCTCTCGGTGGACAGCCTGACCGTTCAGGACGAGCTGGGCTTCGCTTACTGCAGCGACGTCCGGGGAGCGGCCCCCTTTCTGCCGCGCGTGGGAGGCGTCGCCTTTCGCACGCTTCAGATTCCCGTGACCCTTCCGGTTCCGGAGGAGGCGTGGAACGCGAGCAGGGACGCGGACGCCGTACGCGACGAATATCTCGACCTGCTGGAGCCCGGGCTGAACGTCTGCACCCTCTCTGCGGAAATGGCGGACGACGGACTGAACGGGTTTTTCCGACGTTTTCTCGACTGCTGCGTCGAGGGGGAAATTCGATTCGTCACTCTTCGGGACGCGGCGCTCCGCCGTGGAGGAGAACCCGCCCTCCGCGTCTGCGACGTCGAAACAAGGCTCGTTCCGGGCCGCCCCGCCGGCGTGGCCGTGCAGAGGACGGGGTAAGGGGTTTTGAAAACGAGGGTTCGATGAGGAGGCGGGAATGAGGTTTTCTCTGAGGTCGGTGCTGTTCTGGTCCGTTTTTCTGGTGACCTTTCTCCTGTGCGTGCAGTTCGTCGCGGGGCTGCGACAGTCTCCCATTCTGTGGGGAAGCGACGGAATCAGCCTGTCCCGCGAGCTGTGGGGGCATATCCACGCGATGGGGGGATCGCTTAAAAGGTACGTTTACTGGATTCTCGGCTTCTACGCCCTCCTGGCCGGGCTGGTTATTTTTCTGGAGGAGCAGAACCCCGATCGAGCGCTTATCTGGCTTGGCGCGCTTCTGCTCTTTCCCTTCGTCGGACTGGCGGCCTACGTGATCTGCGGACCGAACGCGCGCAGCGTCGGGCATCGCTGGCGCGTCCGCAAAACCGCCCGGTCCCGGCCGAGAGGGGTCGGCGGCGACGCGGCCTCCAACGCCGTCTGCGGCCTGGAGCGCCTGCTGTCCGCCTCCTGCGGCTCCGTGCCCACGACGCGCAACAGCGTCAAAATTCTGCTCGACGGGGACAACACCTTTCGGGCCATCGAAAAGGCCCTCTCCAACGCGGAAAAGTACATTCACATGGAGTATTTTTCGATCGCCTCCGACGAGCTCGGACAAAAAATCGGAAACCTGCTTCTCGCGAAGGCGAGCTCGGGCGTGACGGTGCGTCTGCTGTACGACGCGGTCGGAAGCTGGCGCATGGGGCGGAGCTATATCGAGACCCTGCGCGGCGCGGGGGTGGAGATACATCCCTTCATGCCGACGGCCTTCGCCCGTTTCCGCAGCGGACTGAACCACCGGGACCACCGCAAGATCCTCGTGGTCGACGGGCGCGTCGGCTTCCTCGGGGGGCTCAACATCGGGGACATGTACATGGGGAAGGACCCAAAGATGGGCTACTGGCGAGATACTCACCTTCAAATCTCGGGAGAGGCGCTGCCGGAGCTGAACCGCGTTTTTCTGGCCCACTGGGGGGAGTGTACGGGAAAGTACATGGACTACCGGCAGTGCGGCTGCGTTCCCCCTGGCGACATGGAGACCACTCCCGTGCAGATCGCGACCAGCGGCCCGGGCAGGGATTTCAGAGCCATCGCGTGCGGTTATTTTCACATGATCGCCTCGGCGCGGAGGCGCGTGTGGATCACGACGCCCTACCTCGTGCCGGACGCGTCCATCTGCGACGCGCTCTGCATCTCGGCAGGGAGCGGTATCGACGTGCGGATCATCATTCCGTCGAAGCCCGATCACACCCTCGTGTTCTGGGCGTCCCAGTTCAGCGTGGACCGACTTTTGCGGAGCGGCGTGCGCGTGTTCAGCTACCAAAACGGCTTCATCCACGCCAAGACCGTGGTCGTGGACGGGGAGATCGCCTCCGTCGGCACGGCGAACCTGGACGTCCGCAGCCTCGAGGTCAACTACGAAATCCAGGCGTTCATCCGATCGGAGTCCGTCGCGGAAGAACTCGAGAGCGCATTTCTGGACGATCTCGAAAAATGTGCGGAAGAGACCCCGGCGGACCGCCACCGCCGCCCCTTTTACAAAAAATGTCAGGCCTCCATCGGCCGCCTCTGGTCGTCCCTGCTGTAAAAACTTTAAGCTGTAAAAAATTCAATGGGATCAAAGGGTCCACGACCCTTTGCGGAGTTTGGGGCGGAGCCCCAAATCTGTTGATTTTACCGGCGTCGGCGGCCAAGCTCGCGCACCAGCGCCAGGCGAAAGACCTCCGCGAACTCATCGACGTGACAAAAGCTCAGGTCGTAGCGGGAGACGACCCTGTCGTCCGGGTTCGGCGCGTCGACGAGCACCAGGAGGTTGTTGTTCCGGGTGAGGCCCAGCATCCTGGAGACGCGCTCGTACTTGTTCAGAAACTCCAGATACTCGCCCGTCTTTGCCTCGATCCAGAATACCTTTTCACCGACCATCAGCAGAAAGTCGAACTCGAAGTCCTCGTCCCCCGGCAGGAGGATGCGGGGATTTTTCATGAAGGCGAACGGCACGTCGCGCGTGGCGGGATGCGTGGTCAGAATGGAGATCACGCGGTCGCGGATGTAGTGTTCCAGCCAGCCGCCGGAGAGGAAGTTGATGGCGGCGGGCGTGCGGTTGAGGCGCGTGACGACCTTACAGTACGGCGCGCGGCGATACGTGAACGTCGCCAAAAATCCGGCTTCCCGCAGGATTTTACAGAAGTTGAGGGTATGGGTGACGTCCCGTCCCTGATAGCCGATCAGGGAAAACTCTATCTCCTGCCCCTCGTTCAGTGTGGCCTTGAGGCGGGTGTAAAACGGCCGGATCCAGGCGAGGTAGCGCCCGAGGAAATCCGCGATTTCCGACAGCTTCGGGTCGAGCCCGGACTCATCCGGAAGGTGCGTGACGCGAATGCCGTGGTTGATCAGATAACGCTGCAGATCGCCGAACTTTTCCGCCGAAAACGTGGAAGGCATCCCTTTGGGTACGACGCCGAGAGGCAGGAGCGGTTTATCGACAGATATCGATTCCAAATCCGGTATCTTTTTCGATACCGTAAAATTCGGCACCAGCAGCTCGATATGCCGTCCGTGCTGAGAACTCGACACCGTGCGAATCAGCCCCGCGCTCTCCAGGTTGTCCAGCTGCGCGAGCATCGCGGGTTTCCCGATCGAAAGCGCCTCCGCCAGACGGTTGACGCGGATCAGTCCCTCCGCGCTTCCGCCGAGGAGGTCCATCAGAACAAAGAGCATCCCCAGGGGGGCAAAACCCCTGAGCGTTGTCATGGCCTGAATCGATGGATGCTCCGCGGGGTCGTAGCCCGCGGGATTGCCCTTTCTTCTTTTCGGCTCCGCCGCGACAGCGGGCTGAATCTCGATCGCGGGCTCGACCACCGGCGCGGCAACCTCGAAGGGGCGCTTCGGTTTCGTCCGGTGTCTGGGGGGCCTCGATCGGGTTCGTTTTTTGGGCCTGACTTCGGGTACCGGCTCAACCTCCGGCACTGCCTCGGCCTCCGGCGTTACTGGTTTTGAAACAATTACCGGTTCGGCTGTCGAAACTGCCGTCGATTCATCAGGGGCGGGCTTCGGTTTCGGCCTGCGTCTGGAGGAATTTGACCTGCCGCCGGCTTTTGGCTGAACTTCGGGTTCCGGCCTGACCTCCGGCACCGCATCGGCCTCCGGCGTTACCGGTTTTGAAACAATTACCGGTTTTGTTGTCGAAACTGCCGCCGATTCATCAGGGACAGGCTTCGGTTTCGGCCTGCGCCTGGAGGGTTTTGACCTGCCTCCGGCTTTCGGCTGAACCTCGGGTACCGGCTCAACCTCCGGCACAGCCTCGGCCTCAGGCGTAACAGGTTTTGAAACAATTACCGGTTCGACTGTCGAAACTGCCGCCGATTCATCAGGGACAGGCGTCGGTTTCGGCCTGCGCCTGGAGGGTTTTGACCTGCCTCCGGCTTTCGGCTGAACCTCTGGTACCGGCTCAACCTCCGGCTCAGCCGCGGCCTCTGGCGTAACAGGTTTTGTATCATTT
>JAITPZ010000230.1 GCA_031289165.1 Synergistaceae bacterium | reverse complement strand
GGGGTCGGATCTCTGACCGGTTACCTCTCGAACGCCAAAACGGTGACGTCCGTCGAGGAATGGGGCAACGCGGTCGAGCTGATGAAGGAAAATCTGAAAAACAACGACATTACGAACGTTACCCCCCTTTGCGGCAAAGCGGAAGAGGTGATGACCGGGCTGAATGGAGGGTACGATCTGGTCGTTCCGGACCCGCCGCGAAGCGGTTGCGAACGCGTCGTCCTGGAAAAGATGCTGGAGTTCGGGCCGGAGCATATCCTCTACGTCTCCTGCAACCCCGCGACGCTGGCGCGGGATGCTAAAATTTTAAGCGAGGGCAACTGTGGCGTGAAGTATAAATTGAAGTCCGTTCGGGCGTTCGATATGTTTCCGCAGACGGTCCACGTCGAAACGGTCCTCCTTCTGGAACGCGAAAGGTGATGTTTATGGAACTCAAACGTCTGGGAGAACGTACCTGGTATATTCCGGGGCGCGTCAATGTCGGTTATTACGAGGAGAATGATAAAGGCTATCTGATCGATACCGGACTGGATGACGACTATGGTCGGAAGCTGCTGAAATTGCTGGACGCCGAACGCGGCGTACCCCTTCGGGCCATCGTGAACACGCACTCCAACGCCGACCACATCGGGGGCAACGCGTTTATCCAGAAACGCACGAACTGCGAGGTCTGGACGACGCGCATCGAGGGAATCCTGACGGAACGGACAGCGATGGAACCGCTGCTGCTCTGGTCGGCGTGGCCCTTCAAGGAAATTCGCGGGAAGTTCATCGAGGCAAAGCCCTCGAAGGTCACTTTCATTGAAAACGCGGCGCCCATAATGGATACGGCGCTAACCGCGGCGCCTCTGCCGGGCCATTACCTCGACATGATTGGCGTAAAAACGCCAGACGGAGTCTTTTTTTTGGCGGACGCGCTGTTCGACCCCGAGATTCTGGCAAAATATCGTTTCTGCGTGATGATCGACATCGCCAGCGCGTACAGGACATTCTCAATGATCGAGAGCGACGAGGCGACATGGTTCGTTCCCTGCCACGCGCCGGCGACGCAGGATATTCACGAACTGGCGCGACAAAACAGAGAGGGACTTTTGTGGGTCACGGAAGCCATATACGATGCCCTGAGCGGAGGCCCCATGAGCCGCGAGGATATTTTGTCACACCTCGGCACGACGTACAGCCTAGAGATGGACGCCGCGCACCTGCTCCTGAATCTCACCTCCGTCAGCGCGCACCTGACGTGGCTGTCCGAAGAGAACAGGGTCGAGCCATTCGTGGAGGACTGCCGCCTTTTGTGGAGACAAAAAATAAATCAAAATAGCATTTAATAACGAGGGCAGGGGGTCTGCGACCCCTTGCGAGGTTTGGGGCAGAGCCCCGAGCTTTTTACCAGCCGTTGCGATGCAGCCTCGCCGCGTCCACTCCGCTGTGGGACGCTTTGTGTTCAGTTCCGTATCCCAGCAGAGCCATCGCCAGAAGTCTGACTCCCTCGGGAAGGTGCAGCAGAGGGGGCACGGTTGCCTCCCTTTCGGGACGGTTCGCGATCTGCAGCCAGACGCCCTCAAGTCCCAGGGCCCGCGCGGAAATCAGAATATTTTCCATGACACAGGCACTGTCTTCCATCCACGTTCCGTCGGTGAGTTTGTGCGCCTTCTCGTAGTTCGCCACGTCCACGCAGACACCGATGGCAAGAGGCGCGCCGCCTGCCATGCGGGTGCGTTCGGAGGCCGCTCCAATTTTTGCCATGAGCGTTTTATCATCGATCAGCACGAGGTGACACGGTTGAATATTCATGGAGCTCGGCGCCGCAAAAGCGCACTCCAGAAGGATTTCGACCTTTTCCGCCTCCACGGGACGGGGCTCGAAGGCACGAACGCTGCGGCGTCCCAGGATGACGCGGATGGTTTTGTCGTCGCGGAACCTCCCGGAACTTTCGGGCGCGGAGTTGTTCTTCAGTTCAAAGGCGGACATGACAATCTCTCCTCAGTCAGTCGTACTCCCGTCGATATCGCAGGAGCTTCCATTCATTTCCCATTTTCGGTCAAATTAAAAAAATGTCGAAATCGTACCAAATTTACCCATAAAACCCTTTCCTGCATTATCTTCTTAAAAGACGAGATAGCCTGAGTCTCAGGATTCAAATTTCATGAGAATATAATCCCTATATTGACATCATAAAAACGAGTAATAAAATTACTCGTATGATAGATTCATTGATTTCATCGAAAACGCGCATAAAGCTGCTCATGAAATTTTTTTTGAATTCCGACGTTACGGCCTATCTGCGAGAGCTGGCGAACGAGTTCGGGGAGTCCACCAATGCCGTGCGGGTGGAGCTGAATCGTCTGTGCGCCGCGGGTTTTCTGCAGGACGTGACAGCGGAGAGCGGCCGGAAAAAAAGCTACCGCGCCAATCGTACGCATCCGTTGTTCCCCGAGCTGCAGCGCATCGTGCGCAAAGTTTTGGGTATCGATCAGCTTGTGGAGGGTGTGGTGGAGCGCCTGGGCAACGTCAGACTGGCCCTCATAACGGGCGATTATGCTCATGGGATCGACAGCGGTATCATCGACCTGACGCTTGTCGGGGACGTGGACAAAGAATATTTGAGTTCTCTGGTCGATAAGGCGGAGAGGTTGATTGCCCGCAAAGTGCGGGCACTGGTCCTCTCTCCCGGCGAATACGAAAAACTTTTGGGTACGCTGAAACCGGAGGAGTCGTTGTTCGTGTGGGGAGAAAGGGACGACCTCCCGATGGAGCGTGTGAAGAATGCGGGATAACGGCGATTTAAACGAAAATTTCGACCTGATTATCGAACCGAACCGTACGACTTCGGCTTTTATCAGGGAGTTGATCCGTTACCGTGAGTTGTTTTATTTCCTTGCGTGGCGTGACATTCTGGTGCGTTATAAGCAGACGGTCATCGGCATCGCGTGGAGCGTCATTCGTCCGCTGCTGACGATGATCGTGTTCAGCATCGTTTTCGGGCGGCTGGCCAGGCTGCCGAACGAGGGAGTCCCCTACCCGATTCTGGTATTCTCCGCTATGCTGCCCTGGCAGTACTTCGCAAACGCGATGCAGGAAAGCTCGAATTCCCTGATCGCGGAGTCACGCCTGATCAGCAAGGTGTATTTTCCGCGCCTGATCGTCCCCACCAGCTCCGTGATCGTCAGCGCGGTGGATTTTTTGATCTCGCTCGCGCTACTGGGCTTTTTGATGCTGTGGTACGGTTTCGTTCCAGCGTTCGATATCGTTTTCATGCCGTTCTTTTTCATTCTGGCAACGATGGCGGCCTTGGGCACAGGTTTCTGGCTGGCGGCACTAAACGTAAAATATCGGGATTTCCGCTATATCGTTCCCTTTCTGGTGCAGTTCGGCCTCTACATCTCGCCTGTGGGTTTTTCCAGCTCCGTGGTGCCGGTCAAATGGCGCCTTCTCTACAGCCTGAACCCGATGGTGGGGGTAATCGACGGCTTTCGCCGCTGCGTACAGGGGGTGGGAAGCCCCCTTTACCTCCCCGGATTTTTCCTGTCCGCGGTGGTTTCCATCTTCCTTTTTTGGAGCGGCGTAAAATTCTTTCGCCGTACCGAACGATTCTTCGCGGACTTTCTTTAGGGAAACAGGTGGGGCGATGTCGGACACGGTCATCAGAATCGAAAACCTGGGCAAAAGATACACTCTGGCTCATAAACAGCCCCAGAAGTACATCGCGCTCCGCGACGTGCTGGTGGAAAGGACAAAGCGGTTGGGACAGA
>JAITPZ010000193.1 GCA_031289165.1 Synergistaceae bacterium | reverse complement strand
GAAAGGCCATGACGTCGCGAATGGACTGCCCATCGCACAGGAGCATCGCCAGCCGGTCCACCCCAAGGGCGATGCCGCCGTGAGGGGGCGTGCCGTAGGAGAGGGCGTCGAGGAAAAACCCGAAGCGATTCCGCGCGTCCTCCGGGCTGATGCCGAGGCAGGCAAACACCCTGGCCTGCACCTTCGGGTCATGAATTCGGATGGAGCCTCCCCCCACCTCGTTGCCGTTTAAAACGCAGTCGTAGGCGCGCGCGAGAACATCTCCCGGCGCCGTCTCCATCAGGGGCAACTGCTCCAGAACCGGCGACGTGAAGGGATGGTGAACGGCGGACCAGCGTTTTTCCTCCTCGTCCCACTCGAACAGCGGAAAATGCGTCACCCAGAGGAATTCCCACGCTTTCTCGTCGATCAGGCCCCGCGCCTTTGCCAGCTCGAGACGCAGCGTGCCGAGAATCGTGCAGGCCCTGAGGCGCGACGCGTCGGCAAGCACGAAGAGCGCGTCGCCCTCGGCAAGCCCGGAAATTTCCCGGAGCCGAAGCAGCTCTTCGCCGTTCATGAATTTTACCAGGGGGCCCCTGATCTCGCCGTCCTTAAACTGGAAGGCGGCCATGCCCGAAGCGCCGAGTTTCTTCGCCTTTTCCTCGATCTCCGTGGTCTCCCGGCGCGAGAGCGACGCCCCTCCCGGCAGCGGCAGCGCGCGCACCACGCCTCCGCCCGCCAGAACGTTGCGGAACGCCTCAAACGATCCGTTCGCGTAGACGGGCGCGAGGTCGAGCAGCTTTATGGGAATGCGCATGTCCGGCTTGTCGCTGCCGTACAGGTCCATAGCATCCCGGTACTCCATGCGCCGGAAGGGCGTGGGGATGTCCACGTTCAGAATTTCTCCGAAGAGTCCCTTCATGTAGCCCTCCATCAGCGTCATGACGTCCTCTTCCGTGATGTAGCTCATCTCCACGTCGATCTGGGTGAATTCCGGCTGGCGGTCGGCGCGCAGGTCCTCGTCGCGGAAACATTTGACGATCTGGAAGTAGCGGTCGAATCCGCTGACCATCAAAATTTGCTTGAACAACTGCGGCGACTGCGGCAACGCGTAAAAAGTTCCGGGGTTGACGCGGCTCGGGACCAGATAGTCCCGCGCGCCCTCGGGCGTCGCCTTCGTCAGCATGGGCGTCTCCATCTCGATGAAGCCGTTTCCCGTCAGGTAGTTGCGGGTGAAGGAGTACAGCCTGCTGCGGGTGCGCAGGTTGTGCTGCATCCGCTCGCGGCGCAGGTCCAGGTAGCGATAGGTCAGGCGCAGGTTCTCGTCGACCTTGTCCGTGCCGTCTCCGACCTCGAAGGGAAGGGGCGCCGACGGCGCGAGCAGCAGGAAATCCTCCGCCGCAATCTCGACGCTCCCCGTCTTCAGCGCGGGGTTGTCTGTTCCCTCCGGGCGCTTCGCCACCTTTCCGCGCACCGCGACGCAGAACTCGCTGCGGAGGTCGCCCGCGCGTCCGTGGACCTCGCCGCTGTCCGGATTGAAAACGACCTGAACGGGACCCGTGTAGTCCCAGAGCTCTATAAAAATAATTCCGCCCAGATCCCGGCGACGCCGAACCCAGCCGTTGACGCGCACGTCCTGTCCGATCAGGTCGTCACCGATCTGCCCGCACAGGCTCGAACGCTTCCAGTACTCGTTGAAAAAATCGGACCTCTCCAAAGAAATTTCCTCCGTCCTGAATTCAAATAAAAGGGCTCGCGCGGAATAACGAACATAACGCCGGGGTTGCCCGTCTGAAATCCCCGATTGTACCGAAATAATCGCTTATTATAACAAAGGTTTGGCCAGTATTTTCCACAGTTCCTCGTGGGCGTCGGACCGGCATTTTCCGACGGGCTCCACGAAGCGTCCCGCGACGCTCGCCCGGACGCCCTCGCGGGAAAGCCTCGACAGGGCCTCGTCGGCCTTGTCCGGGGGCAGCGCCGCAACCAGAACTCCCGAGGAAATCAGGTGCAGCGGGTCGAACCCGATTTTTTCGGCGGCCCGGAGCGTCAGCGGAGAGATGGGAATGTCCTCCACGTTCAGCGCCACGCCCAGCCCGCAGGAGTTGCGGACCTCCAGAAGCCCGCCCTCCAGTCCTCCCTCTGTGGGGTCGTGCATGTAACGGGCGAGATCGCGCAGGAGGCGCGCCTCCTTCAGGACCGAGAGGTCCTTCTGCCAGGAGCGCACCTCGTCCAGCTCCTCCCGGCTCAGAAAGGACAACAGGTCCGGGCGGTCGTGGGCCACGATCGACATTCCCTCCAGCCCGACGTGTTTCGTGACGAGGACGACGTCGCCCCTTTGAATTTTTTCGGCGCGCAGGTCGCAGCGGGACGGCCCCATCATCGTCCCCACGAGGACGGGGCGCTCGTAACGGTCCGTCAGCTCCGTGTGCCCGCCCACCACCGCGATGCGCAGAGATTCACAGGTCGCGTGGACCTCCTCCATAACGCGCCGGACGTACCCGACCCCCTCCTTCGCCGGGACGATCAGGGTCACGATGAACCACGCGGGGTCGCCGCCCTTGCACGCGATGTCGTTGGCGTTGATGTGGACCAGCAGGCGTCCCGCGCCGTCCACCGCGCCCACCACGGGGTCGGAGGAGGCGACGAGATACGGCTCGCTGCCCCAGCGAATCACGGCCGCGTCCTCGCCCAGGCCGGGTCCGACGAGAACCTCCGGCCGCGGCGTTCCCAGGCACCGAAGAACGTCGTCCTTTAAAATTTCCGGCGGAAGTTTTCCCAGGCCCAAGCCCAGGCCCGAGCCCTGGCAAAAATCCGCACCGTCGTATTCGGTCATTCCACACACGCACCTTTCGACCTTTGTGAGTAGAGGCAGCCGCAGTAGTTCTGACGATAAAGCCCCAACTCCGCGCTTATCGTCAGAGAGCGCAGAAAACCGTTGTTTTTTCGCCAGACTCTGTCCTGCCAGATCATTCCGTGAGAGGCGGCGATCTCCCCGCCCAGGCGCGAAATCAGCGCCACGTCCTTGTGAGGGCTGATCGTAAGCGTCGTGCCCAGATGCGTGGCTCCCCGCCTCGCGCCCTCCGCAGCCGCGGCCCGCAGCTGCAGCTCGAAACAGAGCGCACAGCGCCGCCCCCCCTCCGGCTCCTCCGCCAGCGGGTCGGCCAGAGCACGCCAGGCGTCGGGTTCGTAAGGCTCCATCAGGACGAAAACGCCCTCGCGTTCCGCCAGAAACTCCAGCGCCTCCGCGCGCAGCGAATACTCCTCCCGCGGGTGGATGTTCGAGCCGTAAAAATACCCCGCAATGTCGTCCCACCCCTCGGCCTTCAGGTCTCGAAAAGGAACGGCGGCGTCCGGCGCGCAGCAGATATGAAGCAACAGACGCCCGCGTACAGCTTCTTTCAGCATGTTTTCTTTTATATTTCTTTCCTCCGGCTTCACAGGAGATATAAAAAAAGCTCTTCCGAAATTATACGGAAGAACTCTGCAAAACACTCTTTTTAATGGTCGGGACGAGAGGATTCGAACCTCCGACCCCCTGCACCCCATGCAGATGCGCTAGCCAGGCTGCGCCACGTCCCGAACACGAGAAATTATTCTACCCGTATTTGTATCAAAGGTCAAGAGCACGGGTGTGTTGATGTCGTGTTGATCCAGGGCAAACGCATAAAGACGGAAGACATTGATATGACTATCATGCTCATGCGTTTGCCCCGGAGGAGACAGAAAGGAAAATGCACAATTTACAGATGATATCATCCCTGAAAAAAGAGTCAGGATATGGTTGCGCCGGCATGAAATTCACAAAGGGAGAGGAAATGAATGAATCGGATCAGTATTATTGCGCCTGGAGTCAGGGATATGGCCAGGCCGTCCATCGCGTCGCTGGCGACAGGCGACGCCTGCACGGGCTCCAATCCGAGGCCGATAACCCCGGCCGAAATGGAAAAGCTGTTCTCCTGCATCTACGACGGCAGGCCGGTGGACTTTTAGAAAATTTATCTGAGACGGGCTTTGTGTCCGTCTCAGCGCCATCTTATTTGTTCCGGGGAGCCCCGTTATCTTTTGGCTATCTTCCAGACCACCAGCATGCTCATCGCGATTGCGGCGTAAAATCCCGCGCTCGCGCCATAGATCGCGTAAAGCGTCCCTTCCTCGCTCCAGGGCATTCTCAGGCCACTGACAAGGATGACGATAAAGACAAAAATCATCGAGACCGCGGTAAGATATTCAAATTCTCTGCGCATGAACCGATCAGCCCTGGGCCGTCACAACGCGCTCGTTGATTCCGTTGGAGAGCGTCTGCACCTCCTGAGCCTGGGCTTCGTAACCCGCGCGCCCCATGAGGCCGTAGGTGTAGTTCTTTCCCTGCTCGACGCCGGGCTGATCGAAGGGATTGATCTCCATCAGATAGCCCGTCATGGCCGTGAC
>JAITPZ010000174.1 GCA_031289165.1 Synergistaceae bacterium | reverse complement strand
ATTCGGCGAACGAGGGCAGAGGAGTCGCGGGTCTGGAGAACAGGGACGCCGCCGTGACGGTTCTGAACATCGACCATCACGAGGACAACTCTTGTTTTGGCACAATAAACTGCGTTGATTCCGGAGCTTCCTCGGTCGCGGAACTGCTGTGGCATATCATGACGGCCGGAGGCTGGACCATCACGACCTGCGTCGCGGAGTGCCTTTACACCGGCATCGTCGCCGATACGGGAAATTTCGCGTTCAGCAACACGACGGTCCGAACCCATCATGTGGCGGCGGACCTGCTGGCCCGGGGCGTGGACCCCTCCAAAATCGACACCTGCATTCGCCAGACCCGGTCGCTCGAGGGGATGCACCTCTGGGGGACGGCCCTGAGCCGGATATCCCGTTGGGGCGCAGATTCTCAGATCGTCGTGTCGTGGCTGACGCGCGCGGATTTCGAGAGCACGAAGGCGACGGGCTCGGACACGGAGGCGCTGATCGGCCAGCTGCTTCTGATTCGGGGCGTCCGCTTTGCCGTCCTGCTCGTCGAGGGAGAGGACAGGGTGAGGGTGAGCTTTCGCTCGAAGGAAGGAGCGGCGCCCGCCGCGCTCGTCGCGCGTTCCCTTGGCGGTGGAGGACATCCCCGCGCCGCGGGGGCGAGCCTGCCGCTTCCCTTTGAGAACGCGCTTCAGACCGTGCGCGCTGCCGTGGAGAACGCCTGTGCCGGATGGCCTGCTGCTGATTGATAAGCCGGCAGGGCTTCGCAGTACGGACTGCGTCGCGCGCGTGAAGAGACTGTTCGGAAAAAACACGCGCACCGGCCACGCCGGCACCCTGGATTCGACGGCCTCCGGGCTCCTGATCGTCCTCCTCGGTTCGGCGACGCGCCTTTCGGATTACGTGATGAAGTTGCCGAAGGTCTACGAGGCCACGGTTCATCTGGGGCAGGCCACGGATACCTGCGACGGATCGGGCAGGATCGTATTCAGCGGGGACGCGACGAAAGTGGACGAAACCTCCTTCGACAGCGTCCTCTGTTCTTTTTGGGGTGATCGTATGCAGCTTCCTCCGGAAATATCGGCTCTGAAAGTGAACGGAAGGCCCTCTCACCACATCGCGCGGGAGGGCGGGGACGCACGCCCGGCCAGCCGTCCCGTCCGTGTGACGTCCCTGAGGCGCAGGACACCGATTTCAGAGGGCAGGGTGAAAATTTCCGTGACCTGCGGCAAGGGCACGTACATTCGCAGTATCGTCCGCGACATCGGCCAGGCCCTCGGATGCGGGGCGCACGTCGCGGAGCTGCGCCGCCTTTCGACGGGGCCATTTCGCGTCGAGGACGCGTTCGCCCTCTCCGGCGGGGACGTTTTGGATTTGGAGACCTTCGGGCGAAAAATCGGGGAGCACGTGCGTTCCCCGAGGGAGATCGGCCCCGCGTTTCATCGCGTTCTCCTCTCCCCCGACGCCGAGCGGCGCCTTATGAGCGGGCTTTGCGTTCCCCTCGCGGACGCGGGGCGTTACGTTCCCGGCTTCGTCGACCTGTCGGGCGGCCTGTGCGTCGAGGGCGAGGACATGATCGGATTTGCCGACGTCGTGCCGGACGTCGCAGACGGAAAAACGGGAAAGAGCGCGTCGGAATCCGAAAAAACCTCATCCGGAACCTCTCTGTCCTGCCTGAGGCCGAGGGCCAACATCGCCGTTCGTCGGGACGCCCCGGCGGATCTCCCGGAAGGGGTGAGCCGATGATCGTCGTTCTGGGTTCGTTTGACGGGTTTCACCGGGGACACGTGCTCCTTTTCGAGCGCGCGAGGGAACTGGCGGCGCCTCGGGGTCTCGATTGGGGAGTGGTGACGTTCGACCCTCACCCCGGACTTTTCATGAATGAGCTTGCCACGACGCTCTTCACTGTGAGAGAACGCGAGCTGATCCGCATTTTCCTCGGCGTGCCCCGCGTCGTCAGCCTGAAGTTCGACAACGAGCTGGTGCATCTCACCCCTCCCCGGTTCTGGGATTTTCTGCGCGAGAGCGTCGACGTCGACGGAGTCGTCGTGGGCAGGGACTTTCGCTTCGGATATCGCCGGACGGGGGATGTGGCGCTGCTGGAGGAGTACTGCCGCGAGGCGGACATGCCCTTTATCGCGGTGGAAACGCTGATGCTCCGGGACGCCAGGAAAGACGTCAAGGTTTCCAGCTCGCTGATCCGCTCCTGCGTGGAGGCCGGAGATTGCGAACTTGCGGCCAGGGTTCTGGGTTATCCCTGGTTCATCTGGGCGGAGGTCGTCCACGGTTTCGGGCGGGGAACGGCTCTGGGGTTTCCCACGGCCAACCTGAACGTGCCGGGGACGAAGCTGATGCCCGCCGCCGGTGTTTACGCCGTGGCCGTCCTGGTGGACGGAAAGTGGAGGGGCGGCGCCCTTTCCATCGGAAAAAACCCCACCTTCGACGACGTCGAGGAGGTGCGGGTGGAGGTCTTTGTCCTCGACCACGAGGGCGATCTCTACGAGGCCAGCCTGCCCGTTCTTTTTCTCGCGCGTCTCAGGGGTCAGGAACGATTCCCCGACCCTGAACACCTTGCCCTGCAGATCCAGGCGGACGTCAGGCGCAGCGGGGCGATCTTCAGGCGCGGCATCGAGGCGAACCCGAACTGGGAAAGCGGTTTTTTGACGGGATACAACGAAATTCTGAAGAAGTTGGGTTACAGATAATGTTATTTTTTACGGACACGCACTGTCATATCAATTCCGATCAGCTGAGGGGCGACGCCGCCGGAATCGTTCGGCGCGCGGCGGATGCCGGAGTGGGGCGTATTCTCGTCGTCGGCAGCGACGCCTCCGACAGCGCCGAGGCGGTCCGGTTGGCGCACGCCTGGGAGCGGGAGGGCGTTTTTGCCGCCGTGGGCGTGCATCCCCACGACTCGAAAACGGTGGCGGACGGGCTTCCGGACGAACTGCTGAGGCTGGCGTACGATCCGCGCGTCGTCGCGATCGGCGAGACGGGGTTGGATTATCACTACGACCACTCTCCGCGCGACGTTCAGAAAAAATCCCTTCGTATGCACGCCGAATGGGCCCGGCGCGCGGGTAAACCTCTTGTCCTTCACGTTCGGGAGGCTATGGAGGACGCGCTGGAGGCGCTGAACGAACTTCCGTTCGACGCGCGGGATCTGAAGCTGCTCTTCCACTGCTATGCGGGGGGCCTGGACGCTCTCGACGCGATGCGGGACCTGGACGCGTACCTGTCCCTGGGGGGGCCCGTCACCTGGAGCGGGAACGACGAACTGAGGAAGGTCGCCGCGCGCGTTCCGGAGGATCGCCTGCTCTGCGAGACGGACGCGCCGTGGCTGACGCCCAAACCCCACAGGGGAAAGCTCAACGAGCCGGCCTTCGTCCGCCACGTTTACGAGACGATCGCGGAGGTCAGGGGCGTTTCCACGGAGGCTCTGGCGAGAAGCACGGACGCGAACGCAACGCGCCTTTTCGGCTGGGGCTCTCTTTATGAATGAACGCTTTAGCTTCGAAATCCTTGCGACCTGCCCGGAGACGGGCGCCAGGGCGGGGGAGCTGACGACGCCGCACGGGATCGTCAGGACCCCCGTTTTTATGCCGGTGGGGACGCAGGCTACGGTCAAGGCCATGACGGTCCGCGAGCTCGAGGAGATCGAGGCTCAAATCATTCTCGGCAACACGTACCACCTCTACCTGCGCCCCGGGGCCGACCTGATCGCGGAGGCCGGAGGGCTGCACCGCTTCATGGGCTGGACGCGTCCCATTCTGACGGACAGCGGGGGATTTCAGGTCTTTTCTCTGGCGCGGCTCAACAAAATTACCGACGAGGGCGTGCGGTGCCGCTCGCACATCGACGGCTCGCCCCACACGATGTCGCCGGAGTGGGCCATGGACGTTCAGCAGAAGCTGGGCGGCGATGTCGCCATGTGCTTCGACCAGTGCACCACCTGGCCCACGACGCGCGAGGAGGCGGAGAGGGCGCTCGAGCGCACCACTCTCTGGGCGCGACGCTCGAAAAATGCCCACTCGCGGATCGACCAGACCCTGTTCGGCATCGTTCAGGGTTCGACCTTCGACGACCTGCGCCTGCGCTCGGCGCGGGAACTGGCCGAGCTCGACTTCGCGGGCTACGGCATCGGCGGCCTCTCGGTCGGGGAGCCGCACGAGGACATGTACCGAATTCTGGACCTGCTGCATCCCGTCATGCCGCCGGAGAAGCCCCGCTATCTGATGGGGGTGGGCTACCCGCCCAATATCGTCGAGGGAATCGCGCGCGGCGTCGACATGTTCGACTGCGTGCTGCCGACCCGCAACGGACGCAACGGCACCCTCTTCACCTCGTTCGGACGCGTCAACATCAAGGCGCAGAAGTACGAACGCGACTTCTCGCCCCTCGACCCCGAGTGCGACTGTTACCTGTGCCGCAACTTCACGCGGGCCTACCTGCGGCACCTGTACCGCTGCGGCGAGATTCTGGCCGCGCGGCTCTGCACGTGGCACAACCTGCGCTTCACGATACGTCTGGCGGAACGCGCGCGGGAGGCGATTCTGGCGGGGGAGTACCCTCGTTTTACGGAGCGTTTCAGGGACGCTTTTCAGGATGAATACGGCAGGAGCGGAGGCCGAAAATGAGGGCGGAACGCGTCGTTCTGGACCGCTGGAACCCGGACCCGTCGGTGATCGCGCGGGCGGGGGCCATATTGAGAGAGGGCCGACTGGTGGCGTTCCCGACGGAGACGGTGTACGGTCTGGGGGCCAACGGGCTGGATCCCGGGGCGGTGAAAAAAATTTTTCTCGCCAAAGGCCGCCCCTCGGACAACCCCCTGATTCTGCACCTCTGTGATCCGCGAGACGCCCGTTCTCTCGCGCGGGTCGACGAGCGCGCGGCGGCCATGATGGATGCCTTCTGGCCCGGGCCGCTGACGCTGGTGCTTCCGGCCCTGCCGGTCGTCCCCGGGGAGGTCACGGCGGGGTTGGAGACGGTGGCGCTGCGTATGCCCGATCACCCCGTGGCCCTGTCCCTGATCGGAGCAGCCGGGTGCCCCGTGGCCGCGCCCAGCGCGAATCGGAGCGGACGTCCCAGCCCGACGGACGCGGACGCGGTGATGGCCGACCTCGACGGGGGCGTCGATCTCGTTATCGACGCGGGGGCCGTGGACGTCGGCGTCGAGTCCACGGTTCTGGACCTGACGGAGAAAAGGGCCGTGCTGCTGCGTCCGGGTGGAATGCCGGTCGAGAAGATCGCGGCGTTTCTCGGGGAGACGCCGGAAGCCGCGGATAAAAACTCGGCCCGCCGCTCGCCGGGTACGCGCTACAGGCATTACGCCCCCGTCGTCCCCGTTCGCGTCTGGCGCGGCGGGGAGCTTTCGCCGGACGTCGATCCGGCGACGTCCGGATTTATCGGGCTCGACCTCCCGTGCGGCGGCTTCGCGCGCGCGATCGTTTTCGATTCTCCCGGGAATTTCGCGCGGGGAATCTTCGCGGGCTTTCGGCGTATGGAGGCGGACGGCGTCCTTTGTATCGTCGTGCAGTGGCCGGACGCGGAGGGTATCGGCCTCGCCCTGAGGGACCGCATCCGGCGCGCGTCGGAGGAGCGGGAAACATGAAGGTCGGGCGAGCGCCGTCCGGCGAACATCGAATCTCCGGGTGTTATGATCTTTCGAAATAATATATAATCAAAATTGTCTACTCTTCTGCTGTGTATGGGGGAATGTGTATGCGTTGGATAGTACTGGCATTGTCGTTGGGCACGGCGATCATGTCGATAATTCACGGTGTGCTCGCGATACTGATTTCTCCCGGCGCCGGCGCTCAATCGGTGACGGGAGTTTCCGCAGGTGGTTTTACGTGGATTACGGGGACGCTGCTGTTTGTTTCGGCCGCTCTGGCCCTGTTTGGCGGCATCGTGAGTTTCAACAGGCGAAAAAGCGGGGGCATCCTTCTCATCCTTGCCGCCGTGGCCTGTTTTTTTATCCGCGATACCCGTATTTACGGAGGGATTTACCTGCTGGGCGGGATTCTCTCCTTTTTCCTGCGAAGCCCTTCCTCCTGGGATGAATATGAAAACGAAGAGGAGTACGAAGAGGACGAAGAAGAATACGACGATGACGACGAACCCCTGGACGAGGAAGAAAAGGGAAAAATTTTGGACCGGCAGTCGAGCTCGAAAAGAGGTTTCCGGGGTTTTTCGTTCGGAGGCGGACGGAAGGAGCCCGGGAGCGTGACGTCCAGAATCAGCAGAGACGACAGGGCGGAGCGGGAAATAGAAATAGAACAGGGGGATCCTTTCACGCAGCCGCTGAGGAGACGGTCGTCCAAGGTGTGCCCGGTCTGCGGCGCCGGCGTCGGGGTCGGTCATCGCTACTGTTTCGTCTGCGGGAAGCCCCTGCATATCCCGGCGGAGGACTCCGCCGCGCTTCCGGAAGAGGATTCGTTTTCCGTCCCCTCGGCCTCGCCCGTTCCGCCGGAGGGCGAGGGCACGGATTTCAGAGAGGCCCCGATTCGGTACGGAAGGACGAGACCGGGCGCTGCCGGCGCCGAGGATTTCGAGCGGGATGATTTCGAGGAAGAGAACGTCGGAGGAGACGACGGGAAGGGCGACGACCCCGAGGAATCAGAGGCGGGAATATCCTTTTCCGGCGCGACGGAAATAGCCTCGCCTCACAAGGTTTTTGTCAAACCCCTGAAGGACGGGGAACCCGTTCCGAAGCGTCCTCTTCACATCAGTCCCGACAACTCGTATCAGGAGTTTTCGCACTACACGCGCAGGCGTAAGCACAGGAATCGTTCCCTGCTGCGTCGTATTTTCGGTATTCTGGTGTTGCTGCTTGCGGTCGGGGGAGTGTCATGGTTTCTTTTGAGTCTGCGCAGAGTTCCCGGGCCTCTCCTGATACCTGATATTCGGCATGATCCGCTCCCGCTCCCGCCGCTGGACGATCAGCCGTCCGCCATCCCCGATGGTCCTGTCGCCCCGGATCCGCTTACCGCGCTTCAGATCGCCGATCCGACCCGGGGGATCGTCGTAGGGACGAACGTCAACATCCGCGCGGACCATTCCACCGCGGGATCGGTGGTTACGCGCCTGAACGCGGACGTCCGCGTCGATATTCTGGACCGGTGGGAGGGGACGTCGGGGAACCTGACCGGTTCGTGGTATCAGATACGCACCGGCGGCAGGGAGGGCTGGATCTACGGTCAGTACTTCCAGCCTCTCGACTCCCGCGAAACGTCGCTGCCCGCGGGCTACACGGACGCCCTGCTCAAAACCTTCGGGCCGAACAGGACGGAGCTCACGCAGCATCTGGGGTCCCCGACGCGGCAGACCCCGACGGCGCTTACGTGGGCGGGTCTGACGGCCACCCTCAGGGGGGATAATGAAGTGACCCGCCTGCAGATCTCATCTGCGCAGCACGTTCTGCAAAATGGCGTCGCCATCGGCATCACCGGCGAGGCGCTCTACAGAAGCGTGGGCTATCCTTCGGACTATAAAGGCGGCCAGCTCCGTTACCTCGAAAGCACGGGGCGCGGCATGGCCGTCCGAATGAAGGATGGAAAAGTCCAGAGCGTCATCGTGGGGAATATTTAATTCAGTCAGGGCTGTCTCAGGCCGGGACTTCTTCTGTCTCGGCCGCGAAAGACCGCTCTGACTTTTCGACCCTTCTCTGTTCTCTCTCGCGCTGCCCTTACCTCTGCTTCCCTCCCCTGCCTCCGCCCTCTTTCCTGTCCTCACCCCTGCCCTCTCCCTTTGGGAGAGGGGGGGAGAACGAAAATAAAAATTCCGGTGACGGGAGCTTCGGCTTCCGTTTTTTAATCGAGGTGTCGAAAATTGTCCGTTTCTTTTTGGGAACGCTGTCTGGAGTTGTGCCTGCACATGATCTGGCCGGTTTCCTGTCCCGTCTGTGGCCTCATGGGCAGCGTTCTTTGCCCGTCGTGTCTGCGTTCGCTCCTGAAAAAGCCTCAGCTTCCCCGGTGCCTCTGGTGCGGCAAAACCATTCCCTGCGGGGTGCATGGAGGCGGCGCTCTCATCCGCGCGGGCGCGATCTACGAGCACGATATGCGCGAGATCATTCTCATGCTCAAGCACGGGGGATACAGGGCTCTCGGTTTTCGCCTGGGCCGGGGGCTCGCGGAAGTTTTTCCACGCCCCGGCGTGGACGTCCTCGTTCCCGTTCCTCTGCACCGAAGGAGCCCGCGTCGTTACAACCAGGCGGAGGCGATAGCTCTGGGGCTGGGAGAGGCGTGGGGCGTCGACGTGTGGAACGCGGCGCGCTGGGCGCGGGACGTGAATACGCGGGCGGGCATGAACGCGGCCGGGCGCA
>JAITPZ010000142.1 GCA_031289165.1 Synergistaceae bacterium | reverse complement strand
ATGCGTTTGCCCTGTTCAGCCCGGTGTGCGCATGGGAATCCGTGCAGTACCGGTGTAAAATTGTGATTTGGATTATTTATAGCTTTCCACGTCGATGCCCACGATTTTGGACAGGCCGGGCTCCACCATCGTCACGCCGTAGATCAGGTCCGCCCGCTCCATCGTGGTGCGGCGGTGTGTCATGACCAGAAGCTGCAGCCGCTTCGAGTACTCCTTCGCCAGGTCGGCGAAGCGAATCAGGTTGTACTCGTCGAGCGCCGCGTCCACCTCGTCCAGAACGGCAAGGGGCATTCGGGCGACCTCCAGCGCGGCGAAGAGGTGCGCTATGGCCGTCAGGGATTGCTCGCCGCCCGAGAGCTGCGAGATGTTCTGCAGACGCTTCCCCGGCGGGCGGGCGTAAATCTCGACGCCTCTGTCCCACAGCGTCCCCTCCTCCTGCAGGGTCAGCCTCGCCTCGCCGCCCGCGAAAAGACGCTGGAAGAGGGCGTTGAAGCGGTCGTCGATGTCGGCCATCGCCCGGCCGAAGAGGGTGTCCACCTGGGCGTCCGTCTCGTCGATCAGGCTCCTGAGCTCTCCGACGCCCGTTTTGACGTCCTCAAGCTGTTCGGTGAGATAATCGATCCGCTCGGTCAGGGACTCGTCCTCCGACAGAGCCCCCAGATTGTAAGTTCCAAGGGCTCGCAGCTCCCTTTCCATGCGGCGCATCGCCCCGGACAGGTCGCGCGCGGCGTCCTCGATCCTGGCGGCCTCCTCCGCGTCGTAAGGGTATTTTTCGTCCCACAGCTCCCGAAGCTGCTCGATCTCCGAGCGGGTAGAGGCGGCGCGCTCGTTCAGGGCGGCGATCTCGGACCTCAGCGCGACGATATTGGTCTCCGCCTTCCGCCCTCTTTCGCGGAGGCGCTGCAGCCGATCGTGTTCCCTGCGGAGCCTGTTTCGCTCCTCTTCCAGTTTCGCGTGAAGGCTCTCGAGTTCCTTCCAGAGGGCGAGATGTTCCTGGCCCATCCCGGAAAGGCGAAGCCGCAGCTTTTTTTCCTCCGACCGGCCCGCCTCCGTTCCATCCTTCGCGGTCGCGATACGCCCCTCGAGGTCGTCATGCTCCCTGCGGATGCGGGAGAGAATGTTGGCCGCTCCCCGCAAACGTTCCTCGACCAGGTCCATCTCGCCCCGCGCGACCTCCAGAAAGGAAGGGGCCTCCCCTTCTCCTGTCTTTCCCCGATCGCCCATCTGCGCGAGCTGCGCTTCGATATCGGCGATCTCCGCGCCGAGCCTAGAAATTTCCTCCGAAAGGGCGACGCTTTCTGTCTCGGAGGCGATTTTTTCCGCGTTTGTGCGCTCGATATCGGCATTCAGACCCTCGAGCGACCTCTGCGCCGTCAGCAGCTCGTTTTTGCTCCGCGTCGCGGAGGCGGCGACCTCGTCCCTCTCCCCGGCCGCCTTCTGTTCCTTCTTTTCGGCGCGGGCAAACTCCTCTTCCGTGTCCTTTATTCTGCGCTTCAGAGCGTCGATCTGCGCGGAAAGCTCCGTCACCCGCTGGTTGTGGCTGATGGCCCCGCCGTTCTGGCGCATGCGTCCGCCGCTGACCGTCCCGGACGGGGCGAATACCTCCCCCTCCAGCGTCACGATGGGAAACCTCGCGCCCCCCTTGACCATGCCGGAGGCCAACGCGTAGTCCCGCACCACCAGAAGGTCGCCCATGAGGTGCTGCAGCGCCGGCTCCCAGGGGGCCCGGGGGACGATCAGCTCGATGCCCCACCCCGCGACGCCCGCCGTCGGCAGCCGGAAATGAGCGTCGGGAAAGCGCGGACGGCAGCGCTCGAGAGGCAGGTAGGTCACGCGACCCGCACGGCGCTGTTTCAGCAGCTCGATCCCCTCCTGAGCCTCGTCGAAGGTCCGCACCAGAAGCCAGAACTGACGGCCGCCCAGATAGGCCTCCAGCGCGGGGGCGATGTCGGGGGGACAGGAAAAGACCTCGGCCACCACCTCGGGGCGGGAGGTCATCCTTCCGAGGCGCGAGGCCGAGAGCAAAAGACGCGTGGGCTCGGGGTATATGGAGGACTCGGTGTTCTCCCGGACGGCGTCCAGCTCCGCCTGACGAGTCACCAGCTCCCGTTTCATCTGCTGCAGGAAGGCGGCGCACTTCTGACAGGCCGCGTAGGCGTCGGAGTACTCTCCGGAGAGAGCGTCGCGTCGTTTTTCAAGGACGGCGGTCTCCTCCTCGAACTTCGCGGCAGCCGCGGCGAGGCCGTCACGCTCGGCTGCGAGGCGCAGAAGGTCCTGCGCGTTTCGCTCCCCCGACGAGACGAGCGCCCTGAACCGGGCCTCCTGCTGCGAGCGCAGCAAAATCCGCTCGGCGTGTCCGTCCTGCAGCGTCTGTCGGTGGATACGCTCCCGCTCGGCGTTCGCCCTGCTCTCCTCTAGGCGGCGCAACATCTCCTCGAAGGCGGCGCGTCGCGTCTCGAGGTCCTTTCGAAGTTCCGTTTCCTCGTGTTCCGTTTTTTCCAGCTCGGAGTTCACGGACCGGAGGGCGTCCGAGGCGCGTTCCATCTCCGCAGCCAGGGTGCTCCTGTCCGCGAGAATGCCCCGAAGCCGTGTCGCCGTGGAGAAGGACTGACGGCGCAGGGCCTCTCTGCGGGTGTTCAGGTCCTGCTCCCTCACGAGAAAGGCATCCTCGTCGAATCCGTCGCGGCGCAACCGTTCCTCTGCCGCCGCGACGGCGGCGCTCCAGAGAGCTCTCCACCGGGCGGCGAGGTCCTCGTGCTCTGTCGTCAGCTGGAGGCTGCCTCGATGTTCCCGCTCCTTCTTCTCGAGAGACAGGCGCCGGGAGAGGTAGTAGTCCCGCCGAACATTCTCCAGGTTGTCGATGATGCCCTTCGCCTCGACGGCCACGGCAACCTCGGGGGCGATCTCCTCCCTGCGCTTTTCGAGCTCGGCCACGAGGGTATTGATGCGCTGCATCTCGCTCATGGCGGCCTCCAGGCGAGAATACGTCTCCTCCCGCCGCTTTCGATAGCGATCGATCCCGAAAAGCAGCTCCAGATGACGGCGGCGCTCCATGGGGCGCTGATGAATGGCGTCGGAAACCTCGCCCTGTCCGATGAAGGCGAAACTGTCCCCCTCCAGCGTGAAGCGGGCCTTGAAGTCGTTCAGGTCCTGCATTTTGATTCTGGTCGCGTCGACCTGCAGCACGGAGCCGCCCTCCGTCGTGTACTGCCTGCGCAGAGTCGCCGCGTCGTCCTTCTGTCTGAGCTTCAGAACGACCTCGGCCTCCTTCGAGGGGTCCACCGTGGCGCTGCCCTGAAAGGTCAGGTCGCTCTGACGCACGATGCGCAGAGCCGACGGGCTGCCCTCGCCCAACACCCAGCGGAGGGCGTCCAGAATGTTACTCTTGCCGCTGCCGTTGGGGCCCACGATGGCCGTCAGCCCCTCGGAAAAGGAAAACTCGCAGCTCGTCCCGAAGCTCTTGAAGCCCTTAAGACGAAGAGACTCTATGGACAACGACCATGCTCTCCCGTCGCTCGATCTGTTTTACGCGCCGCTCTATCGCCTCGCAGGTCCCCTGAATCTCGATTCGGTACTTGTTCCACGCGAATTCCGGCATACCCGCTATCAGGATTTTACGCCCCAGTTCCTCCTCCCAGAGCGCGAGGTAGGTGTCGCCGACGTACTGCGCCACGGCGGAGTTCGCCTGCAGCAGGACCGCCTCGGATTTATTGGCGTGCCCGACCTTGCGCAGAAAGCGCTTCATCGACATCGCGACCGTGTCCTCGCGCAGCACCCAGCCGTTATCGTTGCAGAAGGGGCAGCCGCGCGTCAAAACGGACTTCAGATCCAGACGGCCCCGCTTGCGCGTGATCTCCACCAGCCCGAGCTGCGTCATGCTGAAAACCCGGGCCCGCGAGCGGTCCGACTGAAAGACATCCTCCAGCCTCGTCAGGAGACGCTGACGATCCTCCTCGAACTCCATGTCGATGAAGTCGACGACGACGATGCCGCCGATCGCGCGCAGGCGCATCTGACGGGCAATCTCGTCCGCCGCCTCCAGGTTCGTGTCGAGGACGGTGTGGCGCATGTCCATGTTCCCGACGTATTTGCCCGTGTTGACGTCGATGACCGTGAGGGCCTCGGTGTGTTCGATGACGAGGTACGCGCCGCTCCGCAGCCACACCTTGCGCTCGAGCGCCTGCTCG
Organism: Synergistaceae bacterium; assembly: GCA_031289165.1. GTDB lineage: Bacteria > Synergistota > Synergistia > Synergistales > Aminobacteriaceae > JAISSA01. Next base: position 14,639 of record JAITPZ010000142.1, on the reverse strand, counting down.
ATCTCCCGCTCGATGCCGTAGTACTCGAATATCGGCACGACGCCGCGATAGAGCGACACGTCCGGGCGCTCGTCGCCGTAGAGCATGGAGACAAAATCCTTCACGTGCTCGAACTCGTCCTCGCCGTCCACGAGAATTTCGTCGATGTCGTCGTGCACCTCGTCGCGCAGCACGCGCCCCAGAAGTCCCATATCCTTGTACAGCAGGCAGGGCGCGGTCTGGCGCGACGCGTTATGCTCGATCTCCCGCCAGAGCGCCAGAAGGCCCTCCACGTCCTGCGCGAGCGCCTCCTCGTCCACGCCCTCGGCCGCCGTCCGGATGATGATTCCAAAGTCGTCGCCCCGCAGCTCCCGGGCAAAGTGGCGCAGGCGTTTGCGCTCGTCCTCGCTGACGATGCGCCGCGAAACGCCCGCCTCCTCCCCGTGCGGAACCAGCACGAGATAACGGCCCGGCAGGGACAGGCGCGGAGTGACCCGGGCCCCCTTGTTTTTCCTGGCGGTCTTCGTCACCTGCACCACGATCTCCTGATTGGGCGTCACGACCATATCTCTGGCGTCGTTCAGGTACAGGAACGCGTTGCGTCCGTCGCCGATACTGACGAAAGCCGCATTGATGCCCGGAAGAACGCTCTCGACGCGGGCCTTGTAGATCTCCCCCGCCTTCTGGTGATCCCACATGCGCTCCACGAAGATCTCCGACAGCCGCCCATCCTCGAGAATGGCGACCCGGGTCTCCTCGTTCTCCAGAGTATCGGCCACTATTTTTCTGTTCGGAATTTTTCTGTCCGAATCCTTTTTGCCTGAAGACACTACTCGATGCCCTCCTGGTGATAAATCTCTGTCGCCCCCGGAAATTTCACGCGCCCCTCTTCCCAGAGTCCCAGCGTTGTGCGGACGATGCACAGGTCCTGCCAGCCCGCGACGAACTCCGACGCGACCAGCGCCCTGACCCAGCCGCCGATGCCGTTGGCCGCCGGATTTGCCAGAGCCAGAGAAACTCCCCGCCCCCTGTCGGAGTCCTCGACGGACAGGTCCAGCACGTCCTCCCCGTAATGCCCCGCCAGACGCGACGAAAGCTCTTCGACGCGCCCGTTCCGCGGCCATATCCGGTAATGCGCCGCCCGGCAGACTTTACCCAGCGCCGGGGCGTCCTCCGCCACGGGAAGGGATCGCAACACGCGAAAGCCGTCCGGCATCTGATCGTTCCAGACCCGCTCGTCGCCCGAACGTTCAGGATACTCCCGTACCCGGACGTCCACCGGCTCGCACAGGGCGACGACCCCGGCGGGAAGCTCCGGTCCGAAGCTCATTCGGGGATGGGGTGAAAAGCCCTCCGTCAGATGCAGCGTTATTCCCGCCCGGGCGGCAGCGCGCGTAAAAACGGTGGCCAGCGCCACGTGCGGGACAAAACACGCCCCGCCCCTTTTTTCGTACAGCAGGCGAACGCGGGGCATTTAAGACGCCACCGCCGCGCAGGTCAGTCCGCAGGCGCCGCAGGCCACCCGACAGTCCGCGGTCAGGCGCTCGCCGTACGCCGCGGAGCGCTCTCGCCACAGGAACTCCTTCGTGACGCCCACGTCGATGTGGTCCCAGGGCAGCAACTCGTCGTACCCGCGCTCGCGCGTGCAATCGTTCGGGTCCAGGCCGCACTCCTCAAACGCGGCCATCCAGCGAGAGAGGTCGAAGGTCTCGCTCCACCCGTCGAAACGGGCGCCCTTTCGCCAGGCCGTTTCGATCACGTCGGCCAGCCTCCGGTCCCCGCGGGCGAGCACTCCTTCCAGAAACGACTGCTCCGGTTCGTGGTACTTCAGCGACAGCGCCTTATCCCTGCCGATCTGCCCCTTGAGGCGGCGCCCCTTTTCCCTGAACTCCCCAATGGTGTTCTGGCGTTCCCACTGGAAGGGCGTGTGCGCCTTCGGGACGAAGCCCGCCACGGAGACGGCAACGGAAACGCGCTTTCGCCCCTGCCGCCGCGCAAAGGCCACAATGGCCCGGGAGAGGTGGACGATGCCGTTCAGATCCTCCTCCGTCTCGGTGGGAAGCCCCATCATGAAATACAGCTTCACCCTGTCCCAGCCTCCGGAAAAGACCTCCCCTAGACAGGCGAAAATGTCCTCCTCGGTGATCCCCTTGTTGATCACGTCCCGCAGCCTCTGCGTTCCGGCCTCGGGCGCGAAGGTGAGCCCTCCGCGACGTACCTTCCGGAGGCGCGACGCCAGGTTCACGGAAAAGCCGTCCATGCGCAGGCTGGGAAGGCTCAGGTGAACGCCCCGCTCCGAAAGGGGCGGCGCGAGGTCCTCGATCACCCGATCGATGCCGGAATAATCGCAGGACGCCAGGGAAAGCAGGCCCGCCTCCTCCCACCCCGTCCGGCGCACCAGGTTCAGCACGGCGTCCACGATCGTCTCCGGGTCGCGCTCGCGCACGGGCCGGGAGGTCATTCCCGCCTGGCAGAAGCGGCATCCGCGGGAACAGCCGCGAAAGAGCTCCAGCGCCGCGCGGTCGTGCACGATGCCGACGGAGGGAACAATCATGGAATCGGGTACGGGAACGTCTCCAAAGGAGGAGGCGAACTGTCTGCGGACGGGCAGTGAAATTTCCGGGGATGAGGTCTCGAACGAAACCCCTCTTCCGTCGTGCCGGGAACGGACGAATCCGGGAGCGTAAATTCCGGGAATACGCGCACACTGCGCAAGGCGTTCCGCGCGCCCCTCCCCCCGGGTGCCCTTCAAAAGAGCGATCAGGCCGGGCAAAACGGCCTCGCCTTCGCCCACGCAGAAGAGGTCGACGAAGGGCGCGACGGGCTCCGGGACGAACGCGCCCGGCCCGCCCGCGAGGACGATGGGATCCCTCCTGCCGCGGTCCTCCGAGCGAAGGGGAATACGCCCCACATCCAGCATCGTCAGGATATTGGCGTAGCCCAGCTCGTGCTGCAGCGTGAACCCCACGACGTCGAAGCGGAAAAGCGGAAGCGCACGCTCAAGCGACATCAGGGGAAGATCCTTTTCCCTGAGAAGGCGTTCCATATCCGTCCACGGGCAGTAGGCCCTGTCAACGACGACATCCAGGTCCCACAGCAGGGGCTCCAGGATCTGAAAACCGTAATAGCTCATCCCGATCTCGTACACGTCGGGAAAAGCGAGACACACAGACAACGCGTTTTCGTCACTCCCGCGGTCGGGGCGACGAAAACGCCACTCGCTTCCGCTGTAGCGCGAGGGGCGCGAGACCTGCGCCAGAAGAGGCCACAGAGGACTGTCGAACTCGGAAAACGACATCTAGTTTCCTCCAAAGAGCGCGCCTTGCGGCGCACTCGTCATTTCAATCCATCACTTTATGTTCCGCATATCCATAATATCGCTATACGGTTATCTCGTTTCAAAGTTGCCTGTAGCGCTTCGCCGAGCTGACGTAAACGCTGCCGACCAGTCCCAGGGCGATGGAGACGGCGACAAGGGAGCTTCCTCCATAGCTCAGGAAGGGCAGAGTGATGCCCGTGATCGGCATCAGGCCCATGCTCATGCCGATGTTTTCGAACATCTGAAACCATATCCAGGCCGCGACCCCGGACACGAGGAGCTTGCCCCGCACGTCGCGGCTCTTCATGCCCGCCGCGACGATGCGCATGAAGACGATGCCGAAAATCACCAGAAGCAGCGTCGTTCCCCAAAAGCCGAACTCCTCCGCGTACACGCTGAAGATGAAGTCTGTGTGCGGTTCCGGCAGAAAGCGCAGCTTGCTCTGCAGGCCCTGAAGAAAGCCCTTCCCTCCGAAGCTCCCCGAACCGACCGCGATACGCGACTGCAGCGCGTTATAGCCCGCTCCGAGCGGGTCCCGCGTCGGATCTAAAAAAACGAGCAGCCTCATTTTCTGGTAGTCTCTGAGAAAAAACCAAGCGAAGGGCAACAGGCTCAACCCGAGTCCCGCCATGGAAAAAAGATACCTCAGCGGCGCGCCGGCCACGAAGATCACGCACAGCATGATGAACAAATAGACCAGCGCGCTGCCCAGGTCCGGCTGCCCCAGAAGCAGGAGGATGACCGGCAGTCCGACGCCCCACCCCGCCAGAAAGGTTTTCAGGGTCAGCGGAGGATAACGGCTCAGGAACTTACTTAAAAGAAGAATCAGGGAAATTTTCGCGAACTCCGACGGCTGAATGCGTACCACTCCAAGGGAGATCCACCGCTGCGCGCCCTTGACCGCGGGGGCCGCCAGGGTCATGAGCGCCAGCAGCAAAAGCGTCAGGCCGTAAATCGGGTAGGCCATGTCCATAAACTTCGGATAGCCGATGGCGAACACGGCCACGCAGGCCGCACAGGCGACCACTCCCCAGCCGATTTGCCTCAGCGCGTACTCCATTCCATGACCGGCAAATCCGGAAGCCGCACTGAAAATACAGGCAATACCCCAACACAGCAACAGCAGGACGCAGCCAAAAAGCAGCTTGTCCAGCGCGACCCAATCTTCCCTGAAGGAGGAAGACTCCATTCCGTCCCCCCTACCTGTGCCGCCTGCCTCTGCCCGAGGGGCCATTTTGGGTATGCGTCCGCTCGGGGGCCGCAGGGCCGGCGGGCACGGAATCCCGATCCTCGTGACCGTCTCTCGCGAGGTCGCCCCCTCCTCGCTTGATCCTCAGAACGGGAATGTTCGCGATCAGAGCGACGGTACGTTTCTCCTGATCCTGATCCTGATCCAGGTCCATTTCAATTTTGGACTCGTCGATTTCCATATATTTTGTCAGAACGGCAATCATCTCTTTGCGCAGGTTCTCCAGCAACTGAGGAGAAATGTCAGTACGGTCATGAATAAGAATAAATTTAAGGCGTTTATTGGCCTCCTGAGCCGATCCGCCGCTGCTGCCGCCAAACCATCTCTTTAAAAAATCCACCTCTATCGCTCCCCTGTCAGGTACATCGACAATTTTTTTAAAAACCGAACCACTTTTTCAGGCTCGTAAAAATCCCGTTCGACCTGCCGGCGTCGAGCTGAAGCCACGGGACGTCCAGCCCCTGAATTCTGCCGGCAATATTGGAATATGCCTGCGCGGCCGGGGAGGTCTGAGTGAAGGTCAGAGGCTCGCCGCGATTGGCCGACCGGATCACGCTGTCGTCCTCCGGGACGATCCCGATCAGCTTGATGGAGAGGACGTCCAGAATATCCTCCTTCGCCAGCATGTCGCCGTCCTCGACCATGATCGGGCGAAAACGGTTTATGATGAGCCGAATGGGGGACTTTCCCATGGATTCGAGCATCCCGATGATGCGATCCGCGTCCCGGACGGCCGGAATTTCCGGCGTAGTCACCACAAGAGCCTCGTCGGCGCCCGCCGCCGCGTTCCTGAACCCACCCTCGATACCCGCGGGACAGTCCAAAAGGACAAAGTCAAAATCGGGCCTCAGCTGCTCACAGAGTTCCGCCATCTGCTCGGGAGTCACGGCGTCCTTCGTGCGCGTTTGGGCGGCCGGAAGGAGAAAGAGGTTGTTCTCCACGCGTTTATCGCGAACCAACGCCTGATTGAGCCTGGCTCTTTTCTCGATAACATCGATAAAGTTATAAACGACCCTGTTTTCAAGTCCCATCACCACGTCGAGGTTGCGCAAACCGATATCGGCATCGATAGCCACCACTTTTTTTCCCGATTTCGCCAACGCCACAGCGAGGTTGGCCGTCGACGTCGTTTTACCCACACCGCCTTTGCCTGACGTAACGACAATCACCCTTCCACCCAAAACAGAGCCCTCCATTCAGGATAATCCAAAATCCTCTCAATCAATAATAATAACAGTTTTACGCCGCAAAGCGCGCTTTTTCGAGGACAGGACAGAACGCCCCAAAAAGTATGAAATGCCCCGAAAGCAGGGCATTTCTCACGTCGCGTCATTTCCCGTATCCATTTTCCAGTCTCTGAAAAGCAGCCCTTCCTCTTCCAGCGTAATGATAACAGGTTTTTTCCACCATTTCATGTCGGAATTCAACTGGCTGCAGAGCCTGTCTCCGATGCGCAGCTGCTGCGATTCGAAGGATTTCGCCAGAATATAAACCCCCTCCGTGCCGAGACGCCCCGCGTGAACCAGCCCCTTCAGGCTGCCCAGGACGGAAACGCTGCCTCCCGCAAAGATCTCCGCGCCGCTGTTCAAATGCCCCGCGAGCACGACATCGCCGAACGATTCCTCGTGCTGTCCCGAGCGCAGCGAGTGATCCAATATGAGGGTTTCGCTCCTGTCGTACAGGTCTCTGCCCCCCGGTTCCTCGGTTTTGAAGCCCGCGCGCCGAAACCGCGCCGCCGTTTCCCCGTCCGATGCGATCCACGCCAGAATGTTGAGGTCCTTGGGCCACACCGCCCCAAGCAGGATCTTCCCGATCAGGTCCTCCGAGCAGGAGCGCGATTGAAAATCAAGGACCACCCCCGTCCCCACCGGCAGAACGTAGGTTTCCTTCGAGATCGACTCGAATTTTTCAAGAAGGACGTCGTCCGGAAGTTCCTCCGGAAAAACGACGCGAATGCCAAAATTCGCCCCCTTGAGATGAATTGACGGAAAATCGGCGTCATTGTGCAACATATTTCTGATATTCCCCCTGATTATCAGTTTCTTTCCGGCCGGCAAATTTCTCCTGGTTCCCGGACTCGTCGACGGGATGACTCAGAATGTACGCCAGAACCTCTCCCACTATAGGAGAGGCCACGCTGCTGCCATGCTCGCCCGCCTCCACCATGGCGACGGCCACGTATTGCGGGTTGTCGGCGGGCGCGTAGCCCACGAAAACCGCGTGGTCCAATCCATGGGAATTTTGCGCTGTTCCCGTTTTTCCCGCGATGGAAACGCCGAATCGTCCGGCCCGGGAACCGGTTCCCCGGGTGACGACGTTGTTCAATCCCCTCTGAACGACGGCCAGTTTCTCCGGAAGCACTCCCATATCGACCGGCTTTCGGGACTCCGAGGCGACGACGAAGGGCGTCACCAGGCGTCCGCCGTTGGCGATGGCCGCGTAGACCCGCGCGATCTGGAGCGGCGTGAGCAGAAGGAACCCCTGACCAATCGAGTAGTTGAGCGTATCTCCCTGGTACCAGTTTTCCTTCACGCGCCGCTTTTTCCACTCGGGCCCCGCGATATTGCCCCCCGCCTCTCCGGGCAGGTCGATCCCCGTCGAGTCCCCCAGGCCGAACTTTCGAACCCACTTCAGCAGCCTGTCGATGCCCAGCTTCATGCCCACCTGATAAAAATAGACGTCGCAGGAGTGCTGCAGCGCGCTCGTGAGGTTCACGGAACCGTGTCCGCTCCTTCTCCAGCACCGAAAGGTCCGCGAAGGCAGCCGCAGGGCCCCCGTGCAGACAAAGGTCGTCTCCGGCGTCACAACCCCCTCTTCGAGCGCCGCAAGCGCGACGATCGCCTTGAACGTCGAGGCGGGAGGGTAGACGCCCGCGATGGAGCGATCCAGCATGGGCCGGTTCTGGTCCTCCGTAATCTCCCTCCACTCCCTCGCGGACACGCCCCACGCAAGTGGATTGTTGTCGTAGGCGGGCGAGGAGGCCAGCACGACCACGGCGCCCGTTTTCACGTCCATCGCCACGACCGCGCCCCTGTAATCGCCCAACAGTTCCATAGCCAGTTTCTGAGCGCCCATGTCGACGGTCAGCCGGACGCTCTCACCCTTCTCCGACGAGCGCAGGTCGACGGTCCGCACCTTCCGTCCCCGGGCGTCGACCTCGATGGCCTCCTCGCCCGCCGCGCCCCTCAGCCTGTCCTCGTAATACCGCTCGACGCCGCCCTTGCCGACGAGGTCGCCTCCAATGTACTCTCCGGGGAGGCTGTTCCTGAGTTCGCTTTCCGAAATTTCCCCGACGTAGCCCGTGAGGTTGGCCGCAAGAGGGCCGGCCGGATAAATTCTGCGCCACTCGGGGAGGGGAAAAAGCTGCTTTGGAAACTCCGGGTCCGCTACCAGTTCCGCCATCTGGGCCATCGTCAGGTTGGGTACGAGGCGAATCACCCGATAGGGGGCCCATCGTTGTTTTTTTATCGTCCTTTCCAGATCCTCGACGGACATGGGAATGCCGTACTCCATGAGAAGCTCGCTGACCCGGGTCAGCATACCCTGCCCGTCCAGATCCAGAGGATAACCCATGATGCTGAACGTCGTCTCGTTAATCGCCAGCGGCACCCCGTTACGGTCGTAAATTTCCCCCCTGGGCGGAGAGAAGCGGATCAGCCGCAGGCGGTTGTTGTAGGCAAGGCGAACATACCTGTCCGCGTGAACGATCTGGAAAAAGTAAAGCCCCGTAAAAAGGATTCCCAGCGTCGCAAAAATCGCGTACATCAGCACCTTCAGTCGGCTATCCAGAAGATCGCGTATCTCAGGCATTGTGATCCTTCATGCGCCGGACGAAAAAAAACGCGGCCAGCAGCGCCAGCGGGACGACGCATCCCTGCTGAACCGCAAAAAGAACCCACCGGGACGCCGCGACGCCGCGCCCCGGAAAAAAGAGCGACAAAACGGGCGAAACCAGTTGAGCTGCCCAAAACATGAAAAAAATGACGAGAGGCGTGCGCCCCGACGCGGGGAGGGCGTTCCAGGCCCATATCGCGGCCATCACCACGCACACATAGCTCAACGTGAAAAACCCGGGAATACCCACCCATCTCAGATCCCAGAAAAGGCCGCCGGCAAAAGCCCCCCAGATGACGGACAGATTCATGTCCCTCTCCTGCGTCAGCAGGCGATAGACGAGGCTGAGCAAAAATATCTCGGGAATCCGCAGGATCCCCCCCGTCAAAACGGAAAGCATATCCTGAACAAGCCAGCAGGCAACGTGCATCATCGCAGGATGCTCCGCGAATGCTTCAGGACGGAGACCGAATACAGCTTTCCCACGGACGCCCCGGGAGTCAGTCTGTAGGTAACGTACCCGCTTTTCGAGGGCTCGGCGTCGCCGACGACGTAACCTATCGGAATTCCGGGAGGAAGGATTTCGCTCACCAGGGCGGTACTCACCTTCATCCCCTTTTCTATGCCGCGCGCCTCCGGAATATAGGTCAGCAGGACCGACCCCTCGCCGTCCCCGACCACGACTCCAAGCTCCCGCGTTTCCTCGACCACGACGGGAATCATCAGGGAAGACGAGGTCAAAAGTTCCACCCACGATGAAAAAGAGCTCACGGAACTCACGCGTCCGACCAGAAAACCGTTCTGGAAAACGGGCAGCCCCATAATGACGCCATCGTTCAGGCCCTTGTCGATCCTGAACTCGTTCCACCAAGCATGAGGCTCGCGCAGCGTCACGCGCGCGCCTTCCATGCGCGTATCCAGCTCTGCCCGAATCCGCTCGGCCGTCAGAACCGAGTTGACGATCTGCAGTTTTGCGTTCTCGTCCCTCAGAGACTCCAGCTGCCGCGTCAGATCGCTTTTACTCCCTGACCAGAGATACAGGTCCCTCAAAAATTCCCTCAGGACCACGGCGGGATATTCCGGAATGGAAAGGACGTTCCCGACCAGATCGACAACGTTCCGCAAGACGGCGAAATTCGGAGACGCGCCCAGCAGAAAGAGGCCCACCGTAAGGGCTACAAGTCCATGTATCCATTCACGAGTCAAACGTCTGTCCACCATAGAATCACGTTTCCAAATTCGACATTGCAGACCTCACAGGTCGTGGGAGCCTCAGCGCGCTCCTCTTTCGACGGACATCAGAACCCTCTTCATCGCCGTAAGATTGTCCAGAATCTTCCCCACCCCGAGAGCCACCGAGAAGAGCGGGTTTTCCGCCACCATGACCGGAGTGTTGATGGCCCTCGAAAGGCGCTCCGCAAAACCCTTCATCAGGGCAACGCCCCCGGAGAGCACGACCCCCTGATCCACGATGTCCTTGGCCAGCTCGGGGGGCGTCTTTTCAAGCGCCACCTTGACCATGTCCTCGATGCGCAAAAAAATCGGGTCCAGCGCCTCACGAACCTCGACGGAGGAAACCGTGTCGATCTTCGGCAGACCGTCCGACAGATCGCGCCCCTTCACCGCCATCTCCAGCTCCGGAGAAAGAGGCAGGGCCGATCCTATGGTATTTTTGACCTCCTCCGCCGTCGTCTCGCCGATGAGCAGCGCGTAACGCTGACGCAGCATGGCGATGATGGCGTTGTCCATGTCCTTGCCTGCCGTTCGCAGGGAGCTGGTGACCACGAGTCCCCCGAGAGAGATGACGGAGACCTCGCTGGTGCCGCCGCCCACGTCGATAATCATGCAGCCACGGGGCTCGCTGATCGGCAACCCCACGCCCAGCGCGGCCGATATCGGCTCGTCGACGACGTAGGCCTCGCTGGCGCCTGCGCCCAGGGTCGCGTCGATGACGGCCTTTCGCTCCACCTCCGTCACCTCGGCGGGGACCGAAATCACGACCCTCGGATGCGACATGAAGGATTTTCCGCCGTTGGCCCTTCGCAGGCAGTATCTTATCAGCTCTTCCGTCATGTCGAAATTTGCGATGACCCCATCCTGCAGGGGCCATATCGCCTGAACACCGGCCGGCGTTTTTCCGGCCATAGCCTTTGCTTCCCGTCCGACCGCGATGATTTCGAGCCCTCCGCCACGCGGCAGTTTACGCACGGCAACCGTCGAGGGCTCGCTGATGACGATGCCCTCGTCCCTGACATACACCACGATGTTGGCGGTCCCAAGGTCTATCCCCACATCGAGTCCTAAAATTCCGGAAAGGTATTTGAACATCCCCTCTTGATCCTTTCTAAAGAAAGCGCTCCCGCGCGCAGGAGTCCCTCAAAAATTCGCGTCAGCGCGGCCAGAAGGGGTTGCTCTTTCGCTCCCTGCCTATGGTCGTCTCCGGACCATGCCCCGGAAGAACCACGAGATCGTCCGGCAACGCCGCCAGCTTCAGAAGCGAGGCGTCCAGCATGGCGGGGTCTCCTCCCGGCAGGTCCGTCCTTCCGACGCTCTGCGCGAACAGAGTGTCGCCCGCCGCCAGAATTTCATCCCCGCCCCGGCGTATACGATAGCATACGCTGCCCGGCGTGTGTCCCGGCGTTTCCATAACCTCGACCATAAACGTCCCAAGGGAAAGAACGTCTCCGTCGGCTGCCGTCCTGAACGCGTCGACTCCGTCGCATTTCATTCCCAGCGCCATCTGCATGGCCTCCGGGGGTCGCCTCAGCATGGACGCATCCATGGGAGATACATAAATATTGTCCTTTACAAGAGGAACCATGCCCCCGATGCCCGCGATATGGTCCAGATGCCCATGCGTCAGCAAAACCGCATTCAGCGTCAGCCCGTGTCCCCTCAGAAAATCGAGAACATCTCCAACGTCCCCGCCGGGATCGACGAAGAAAGCCTCTCCCCCGCCGTCATGACTGTCGTAAAAAAGATATCCGTTGGTCCAAAGACCTCCCAGTGGAAAGCGCCTGTACTGTATGCCGTTCATAATTCTCTCACGACTCCCTGTTCGTATCCAGAATAAGCGTCACGGGACCGTCGTTTTCGATCTCCACCAGCATGTGAGCCTGAAAAATCCCGCACGCGGCAGAAACGTCACGGCTTTTCACCCGTTCCACAAAATATTCGTAAAGCCGTTTTCCCTCCTCCGGAGAAGCGGCATCCACAAAAGACGGACGACGCCCCTTTCGGCAGTCTCCGTACAGGGTAAACTGAGAAACGACAAGAACGCTACCCCCCGTGTCCAAAAGAGAGCGGTTCATCTTCCCGGCCCCATCCTCGAATATTCTGAGGTTCACCGTCTTATCGGCCAGCCATTCTGCGTCGCGTTCGGTATCGCCGTTCCCCACACCCAGAAGTATACACAATCCTCCGCCGATTTCCCCCACGATTCGTCCGTCCACTGAAACCCTCGCCCGGGTCACTCTCTGCAAAACGGCGCGCATTCTCCTCGTCTCGCTTTCTTCATACCCGGCTGACCTCCACCATTCCCCTGACGCCATTCAGCTTGCCGATAATCTCGTACAGGTGCTCCAGGTTCTTCACCCTGAGTTCGATTTTCATCCGCACCAGCGTGTTGTCGATGACCGACACCCTGATGCCGTGAATACTGGCATCCGCCTGCCCTATGACCTGGGCCACGTCGCGGACCAGGTTTCCCCGGTCCATAGCCTCCGCCCGAATTCGCGTCGTGTAATGCCTGCCCGACGGGGCGTCCCAACTGACCTGAACGATGCGCCCCATCTGCGCGTTCAGGATGTTGGAGCAGTCGATCCTGTGAACGGTAATCCCCCTGACGCGGGTAGAATATCCGACAATGGGGTCCCCCGGAACGGGCTCGCAGCAGTTTGCCAGCACCACCATGACGCCCTCGGAGCCCTCTACGATGATGTCGAACTCGGATTTCTTCGATACGGAGTGCCGGGAGATCAGGGCCGAGATGTCGTCGGAGGGATGGTGCTGCTGCAGGTAGGCGAGGGCCAGCTTCTGCGCGACCGTACTCGGCCCGGCCGAACCGGTCCCGATGGCGACCAGAAGATCCTCCTTTCCGACCAGCCCCAGATCGCGGGCGACCTTGTTCAGGGCGGGCGAAAACTCTTCCGAATTATCCGTGGGGAGGCTCCTCTTTTTCAGCTCCCTTTCGAGGGCTTCCCAGCCCCGCGAAATCTTCTCATCGCGGTCCGTCTTTTCCATCTGACGGAAGTAGTTGCGAATTTTGCCGCGCGTCTTGGTGCTGCGGACAATTTTCATCCAATCCCGCGACGGCGTGCCCTGCGGAGAGGTGATGATCTTCACGATGTCTCCGTTGTGAAGTTCCGTGCCGAGGGGAACGATCCGGTTGTTGATCATGGCCCCCACGCAGTGATTTCCGACCTCGGTGTGCACCGCGTAGGCAAAGTCTATGGTGGTGGCGCCCCTCGGCAGCACGAGGGCCTTTCCCTGAGGAGTGAACACGTAAACCTCGGACGTCAGAACATCGCTTTTCAGAAGCTCCAGAAACTCCTCCGGGTCGTGTTCCTCCTGCCCGCCGTCACCCTCAAGGGCCTGACGCACCCACATCAGCCTGGCGTCCAGGCTGTCGGCCGATTCCTTCTCCGATTTGTAGAGCCAGTGGGCCGCGATGCCGTACTCCGCCAGGCGATTCATCTCCCGGGTGCGGATCTGAACCTCCATCGGCGCGCCGAAGGCCATGACCGTGGTGTGCAGCGACTGGTACATGTTGCTTTTGGGGTTCGCGATATAGTCGTCGAACTGACCGGGAATGGGAACCCAGAGAGAATGGACGATGCCCAACGCCGCGTAGCACGTCGACACGTCGTCGACCAGCACCCGTATCGCGAGGATATCGTACAACTCGTCGATGGAAAGTTTTTTTCTTTCCATTTTCTCGTAGATGCTGTAATAATGCTTGGCGCGCCCCTTGATCTTACAGGGGATCCCCTCCTGAGCGAGCCGGATCTCCAGCATCTTTACCCCCCTGCTGATCACCTCTTCCCGCTCGGGAAGTTTTTTGCGGACCTTGCGGCGAATCTCGTCGTAGATCTCCGGCTGAAGATATCGGAAGGAAAGGTCCTCGAGATCCCGCTTCATCTGATAGATGCCCAGGCGATGGGCGAGAGGGGCAAAAATCTCCAAAGTCTCCCTGGCGATGCGCTCCTGCTTGTCCCGTCGAAGAATACCGAGCGTCCTCATGTTGTGCAGCCTGTCCGCCAGCTTGATCAGAACGACGCGAATGTCGCGCGCCATGACGATGAACATCTTGCGCAGGTTTTCGGCCTGGTACCCCTCGGTGGACATGAAGGGCAGCTTGCCCAGTTTCGTGACTCCGTCCACCAGGGTCACGACCTCGTCCCCGAAAACGGTGGAAAGCTCCCCGGCCTTCACCTTCGTGTCCTCGAGAACGTCATGAAGCAGCGCGGCGCAGAGCGTCGCCAAGTCGAGCTGCATTCCCGCGAGAATCGTGGCCGCGCTGACGGAGTGGACGATATAGGGTTCCCCCGTCGACCGCTTCTGATCCGCATGGGCGTTACCGGAAAAAACGAGGGCCTCCCCCAGGCGAGTCATCTGCGACGAGGGCAGGTACAAAATGCCCTTCGCCCACAGGTCATTCCAGACGGTCTTTACGGACTCCGTCCTGCTTATCTCCGGAAGCTGCTCGTAAAAGGAGTCTCTGAGAAGCGACATCTCCCTCGACTCGGGGTTGCCCGAGAGCTCGGGGACGCTGCTCAGGATGGACTTCATCCCGGCGCTGTCGACGTTCAGAGCGAAGGAATCCCTGCCGGCGCCATTTTTTTCCGCGTCTCTTTTCTCGAAAATTTCGGACATGACGATCAGCCCCCGGTATTCATTCGGTCACGGCGTAATCCAGAACAAACTGGACGCGTTCTTCGTTACGCCAGTGATCGATGCGGGGATGATAAATCCACCCCGTCACGCTTTCGGCGAGCGAGGCGTTCTGCAGGTCGGAAGCCGCGTTGAAGGCCAGAAGCCACACATCGTCGACGACGATGGCGCTGTGTTTGCCGTCCCTTCCCAGCGGGATGATTTTGTCTCCGGCCTCCCGCGCCCTGTAAAAGTGAGGACAGGGGTTGTCGTTTCCGAAGGGGCCGAGCTCCCCCACGTTCTTCCAGTCGCTGAGGCTGATGCGGGCGGGAGACAGGGCGATGGCCTTCAAAATCTCATCCTCGACCTGAACGTCGGAGAGAAGCT
>JAITPZ010000122.1 GCA_031289165.1 Synergistaceae bacterium | reverse complement strand
GTCACGGGGCTGATCATCTCCTCCTGCTCCGGCGGGTACAGCCACTGGAACGCCACGAAAAGCCTGGGGGACTGGCTGAAGGAGCATAAAATCCCCGGCGTTTACGGCATCGACACCCGCGAGCTGACGAAGTTCCTGCGCGAGCGAGGGGCGATGAACGGAAAGATCGTTTTCGGCGCGCCGGACGAGTTCCCGTTCGATGATCCCTCACGGCGCAACCTCGTGGCGGAGGCCAGCTGCGATGAGATCATACGTTACGGGCGGGACTCCGGGGACCCGCGCCCCTGGCGCGTCGTGCTGGTTGATTGCGGGGTCAAGCACAACATCATCCGGTGCTTTCTGAAACGGAACGTCAGGATAACGCGCGTGCCCTGGGACTACGACTTCAACGCGCTCGATTACGACGGGCTTTTCATATCGAACGGGCCCGGCGACCCCGCGCTCTGCGGCGCGGCCGTCAAAAACCTGCGCGTCGCGATGGAGGGGGACCGGCCGGTCTTCGGGATCTGTATGGGGAACCAGCTGATGGCCCTCGCCGCGGGCGCCAAAACCTACAAGCTGAAATACGGGCACCGCAGTCACAACCAGCCGGTGCGGATGCAGGGGACGACGAAGTGTTTCGTCACCTCCCAGAACCACGGATACGCCGTGGACACGGAGACGCTTCCCGACGAATGGGAGCCCCTGTTCGTCAACATGAACGACCGGACCAACGAGGGCATTCGCCACAAAACGAAACCCTTCTTCTCCGCCCAGTTCCACCCCGAGGCGTCGAGCGGCCCCACCGACACCGAATTTCTGTTCGACCGCTTCATGGAAGCCATGCGGAGAGGTGTTGCGCGATGACGACACAGCCAGTGAATTTCACCCCCCCGAGCGTCAGTAAGAAAGTTTTACTGCTCGGCTCCGGGGCGCTCAAGATTGGGGAGGCCGGCGAGTTCGACTACTCCGGTTCACAGGCCCTGAAGGCCCTTCGGGAGGAGGGGGTGTTCACCATACTGATCAACCCCAACATCGCCACGATCCAGACCTCCGAGGGAATGGCCGACAAAATTTATTTCCTGCCCGTGACCCCGTTCTTCGTGGAAAGGGTGATCGAGAAGGAGCGCCCCGACGGGGTGCTGCTCTCCTTCGGAGGCCAGACGGCTCTGAACTGCGGCGTCGAGCTCTTCCGCACGGGCGTATTCGAAAAGTACGGCGTGTCGGCGCTGGGGACGCCCGTGCAGTCCATTATGGACACCGAGGACCGGGAGCTGTTCGTCAGGAGACTCGGCGAGATCGGGGTAAAGACCATCGAGAGCGTCGCCGTGGAGACCCCGGAAGCCGCCCGCGACGCGGCCGAATCCCTCGGCTATCCCGTGATCGTGCGCGCGGCTTACGCCCTCGGGGGTATGGGCAGCGGCTTCTGCGACGACGCGGCCGAGCTGGACGCGACCGTGGAGAAGGCGTTCAGCTTCTCCAGCCAGCTTCTGATCGAAAAATCCCTGAAGGGCTGGAAGGAGGTCGAGTACGAGATCGTCCGGGACCGCTACGACAACTGTATCGCGGTCTGCAACATGGAAAACTTCGACCCTCTGGGCATCCACACGGGGGAAAGCATCGTCGTGGCCCCGTCGCAGACCCTGACGAACGACGAGTATCACATGCTGCGCGAGCTGGCCATCCGCATCGTGCGTCACATCGGAATCGTCGGCGAGTGCAACGTGCAGTACGCGACCGACCCCGCCTCCGAGGATTATCGAGTGATCGAGGTCAACGCGCGCCTCAGTCGATCCTCCGCGCTGGCGTCGAAGGCGACGGGCTACCCCCTGGCGTTCGTGGCGACAAAGCTCGCCCTTGGGATGGGGCTGCACGAGCTGACCAACTCCGTGACGAAGTCGACGACCGCCTTCTTCGAGCCGGCGCTCGACTACATCGTCTGCAAGATCCCGCGCTGGGACCTCGGAAAGTTCGGGGGCGTCTCGCACGAAATCGGTTCCAGCATGAAGAGCGTCGGCGAAGTCATGGCGATAGGGCGCTCCTTCGAGGAGGTCATCCAGAAGGGCCTCCGCATGATCGCCCAGGGTATGCACGGCTTCGCCGCCGGGGCCAACAGCCACCTGAAAATCGGGGTCTCGGGGGAGTCCGACTCCCTGAGCCGGGACATTGAGGACCTGACGGCGGAGGAGCTGGAGAACGCGCTCGCGACGCCCACGGACAAGCGCGTGTTCGTCATCGCCGAAGCATTGGCGAGGGGTTGGCCGATCGACAGGATTCACGAGCTGACCCGCATCGATCGGTGGTTCCTGCAAAGGCTTCTGGACGTTCACGTCTGCTCCGAAAAAATCGCGGTCCTCGCCGACTTGGAGGATCTGTCTCCGGAGCTGCTGCGCGAGGCCAAGCAGAAGGGCTTTTCGGACTACCAGATCGCGAAGCTGATCTATAACCCGGACAAAAAGCCCGTCGATGACCGCTTCTATATACCGGAGGAAAAGCGCGGGGACGTGCGGGAGCTGCGCAAACGCCTCGGGATTCTGCCCGTGGTGAAGCAGATCGACACCCTTGCGGCAGAGTACCCCGCGCAGACCAACTACCTCTACCTCACCTACAACGGAACCGCGAGCGACCTGGACTACGGAGAGGAAAGAGGCGGGACGCGCTCCGGGCAAAAGGCCGAAAAATTCGACAGATCCGGAAAATCCATCGTCGTATTGGGGTCGGGGGCGTATCGCATCGGCAGCAGCGTGGAGTTCGACTGGTGCGGCGTCAATGCTCTGGCGACCCTGAGAAAAAGGGGATGGCGCGGCGTGATGATCAACTACAACCCCGAGACCGTCTCCACGGACTACGACGTGTGCGACCGGCTCTACTTCGAGGAGCTGACCTTCGAGCGCGTCATGGACATCATGGAGCTGGAAAATCCGTGGGGCGTGATTCTCTCCACGGGCGGCCAGATTCCGAACAACCTGGCGCTGCCGCTGGAGCGCGCGGGCGTCCCCATCCTCGGGACGACCGCCACGAGCATCGACAGGGCGGAAGACCGGCACAAGTTCTCGTCCATGCTCGATCGGCTGGGCGTGGAGCAGCCCCGGTGGAGGGAGCTCCGCACGATGGACGAGATTCACGCCTTCGTGGCGGAGGTGGGCTATCCCGTTCTGGTGCGCCCCTCCTACGTGCTGTCGGGCGCGGCGATGCACGTCTGCTCGAACGCGGCGGAGCTGGAGCGCTTTCTGGACGAGGCGGTGAACGTCTCGCAGAACCACCCGGTCGTGGTCACGGAGTTCATCGAGCACGCAAAGGAGCTCGAGATCGACGCCGTGGCCTCGCAGGGCGAGCTGATCGCCTGCGCGATTTCCGAGCATATCGAATTCGCCGGAGTCCACTCGGGGGACGCGACCATTCAGTTCCCCCCGCAGCGCCTGTACGTGGAGACGGTCCGTCAGGTCCGGCGCGTGGCTCAGCGCATCGCCGCGGAACTCGCGATCACGGGGCCCTTCAACATCCAGTTTCTGGCGAAGGACAACCGCGTCCGGGTCATCGAGTGCAACCTCCGCGCGTCACGCAGCTTCCCCTTCGTGTCCAAGGTGCTGAAGCTCAACCTGATCGAGCTGGCGACCCTGGCGATGCTGGGAGAAAAGGTACAGAAATTCGCGATGAGCGAATTCGAGCTGGATTACGTCGGCATCAAGGCGTCGCAGTTCTCCTTCTCGCGCCTGCAGAACGCCGATCCCGTGCTGGGGGTCGAGATGGCCTCGACGGGGGAGGTCGGGTGCCTGGGGGACGACTTTCACGAGGCCGTCCTGAAGGCCGCGCTGGCCGTGGGGATGCGCGTTCCGGAAAAGGGAACGGGGAAGGGGATATTGATCTCGAGCGGACCGCTTCGCTCCAAGGTCGATCTTCTGGACTGCACGAAACGCCTTTACGGGAAGGGATACCTTCTCTACGCGACCGAGGGAACGTACGAATTCCTGACGAAGAACGAAATCCCGAGCATCCGGGCCTACCAGCCGAGCGAGGTCGAGGAGGACCCCAACCGGGCGCTTCTCGGGGCGGTGGAGCTCATCAGGTCGCGGAAGGTGGATCTGGTGATCAACATCCCGAAGAACCTGACGGAAAACGAGCTGATCAACGGATATCGGGTGCGCCGCAGCGCCGTCGATCACAACGTCCCGCTCTTCACGAACGCCCGTCTGGCCGGGGCCTTTATCGACGCGTTCTGCGAGCTCGACGCCGCGGGCGGTGCGCTGGAGCGTTTGCCGATTAAAAGCTGGGACGAATATCGGGTGTGAACCCCGAATACAGGGCGAATACACGGTGAATTTTGGGTTTCCTGGCCGTTCGACTGCTATAATAATTGAGAAGATTCTATT
>JAITPZ010000070.1 GCA_031289165.1 Synergistaceae bacterium | reverse complement strand
ATCCATGATGTCGCCGATATTGCGCTGAAGCCCTGATATTGATAAGGGAGGCTTGCCGCCTTCCTCCTGATGATCTTTCCCTCTTCCCGGCGATGCCTTTTGTTGGTCAGGGTCGCACCTTTTCGCGAGCTGGTCGTGTGGATGCGGCATAGCACCAGGAATCATTTTTTACTCGCGGCTTCATCGCAATATCCATGCTTGATGAATAATAGCAGATCAAGAGCTTTTTGAGGCGGCCTGTTTTCGCCAAACTATGGCCTCAATACCCATCTTTCGCATCAATCGCGACCCGCTTGCGGTCTGCTGTGAACCCTGAATTCATGCGGTTACGCCCTCTTCCAGGCCATGCAGCGGGGGAGGTCGGCGTAATCCTTCAGTTCTCTCGTGAGCTTCAGGCATGGAGGCGTCGTTTCCCGCAATTTTTTCGCCTGCGCCGCGTCGCCGATTTCGAACAGCAGCGCTCCCCCCGGTCTCAGCCACAGGGGAGCGTAACGGAAGAGAAGGCGATAAAAGTCCATTCCGTCCTCTCCGCCGTCGAGGGCCAGGCGGGGTTCGTGGTCTCGGACCTCGCGCATCAGGTTTGGAATTTCCCTCGTCGGGATGTAAGGGGGATTGCTCACGACCAGATCCAGCGTCCCGGCCGCGACGGGGATGTCCTCAGGCGTCCGCGAGTGCCACGGAAAACCTCGCCCGAGCAGGCCATAACGCGCCGCGTTTTCCCACGCCTGCGCCAGGGACGCGGGATTTTTTTCGGCCATGACGGCCCGGGTCAGGGGGCGCTCCAGAAGCAGCGTGATCGCGATGCAGCCGCTGCCCGTTCCCCAGTCGAGAAAGGTTTTGGGAGTGGGGGAGGGCAGAAATTCGAGGGCCAGCTCCGCCAGAAGCTCCGTCTCCGGACGGGGAATCAGCACGCCCGAAGACGTCCCGAACGGCCTGCCGTAAAAATGCGTCTCGCCGAGAACGTACTGAAGGGGCTCTCCGTCCGCCCGTCGACGGCCCGCCTCCGCGATGGACGCAATTTGGGAGTCCGTCAGGATTTTCTCGGGATGGGCCAAAATCGTCGCGCGGGTACAGCTTAGGAGGCGGACCAGTATGGCGTCCGCCTCCTGAGCGCCGTTCTCCATTCCCGCGGCCCTCAGCGTCTCGATCAGAGCCCTGCGCGCCGCCGATAATCGAACATCGATAAAACGGGATTTTGTCTTCAATGTCAACACCCTGAAGGGGTCAAGGGGTCTACGACCCCTTGATTTTATTTTGTTATACTGTCATATTTCCAGATGATGCAGTCGCTCCGTCTGCTCCGCCAGTGTCATCGCGTCGATCATCCCGTACAAGTCGCCGTCCAGGTAAATGTCCAACTTGTAGAGCGTGAGGTTGATGCGGTGATCCGTGATGCGGTTCTGCGGGTAGTTGTAGGTGCGAACGCGCTCCGACCTGTCGCCTGAGCCGATTTGCCCGCGCCGCTCGGAGGCCAGCTCCGACGCCTGCTTCTGGAGCTCCATGTCGTAGAGCTTCGTTTTAAGATAGGTCATGGCCCGGGCGCGGTTTTTGATCTGCGAGCGCTCGTCCTGACAGGTGACGACGATGCCCGTGGGCAGGTGGGTGATGCGCACCGCGGAGTCCGTCATGTTGACGTGCTGTCCCCCGGCCCCGCTCGACCGGTAGGTGTCGATCTTCAGGTCCTCCGTGCGAATGTCCACCTCGACGTCCTCGACCTCCGGCAGCACGGCAACCGTCGCCGCCGACGTGTGGATGCGCCCGGACGCCTCCGTGGCGGGAACGCGCTGCACACGGTGAACGCCGCTTTCGAATTTGAGGCTGCTGTAAGCCCCCTCGCTGTCGACGCGGAAGATGATTTCCTTATAGCCGCCGATTCCCGTCTCGTTGGAGTCCAGAACCTCGAGGCGCCACCGCTGGCGCTCGCAGAAACGGTTGTACATGCGATAGAGATCGGACGCGAAAAGCGCCGCCTCCTCTCCTCCGGTTCCGGCTCGAATTTCCACGATGACCCGCTTTTCGTCGTTGGGATCCTTCGGCAGAAGCAACAGCTTCAGATCGTCCTCGAAGCTGTCGACCTGCGGCTCCAGGCGCTCCAGCTCCTCGGCGGCCAGGGTCTCCATTTCGGGGTCTCCGCTTTTGAGAAGCTCCCGGGCCTCGGCGATGCTCTGTTGCACCGAGCGGTACGTCCGAAATTTCTCGACCACGGGCTCCAACTGGGCGTGTTTTTTCCCCAGGGACTGGAGTTCTTTGAGGTTCGAGGTCACGTCGGGATCGGCCATCCTCTTTTCGATATCGAGGTAGTCCTGCTCCAGTGCTTTCAGTTTGCCTTCCAGGTCCATGTCGTCACTCCACAACCCCATCCTCTTTCGGAAGGGGGTTTAGAATTTTAAAATTCAGAGCCTCGTCGAGAGACGTCAGCGCCACCTCGATCTGATCGAGGTTGGGCTCGCGGGTCGTCAGGTACTGGAGGGAAAGAACGGGATACATCAGAAGTTTCCCGATCGGCCCCGATTTCGCGGTAAGGCGTATGATCTCGTAGGAGATCCCGATCACCAGCGGCAACAGAACGACGCGAGACCCGATGCGCCACAGCAGGCCGCCCTTCCCCACGGCGGAAAAGACCGCGACGCTGATGAGAATCGCGATCAGCAGAAACGACGTCCCGCACCGCGGATGAATCCGGGACTGGGAGGCCACCGACTGCGGCGTCATCTCCAGCTCGTTTTCGAAGGCGTTGATTGTCTTGTGCTCCGCTCCGTGGTAGCGAAAAACCTCCCGAATGTCCTTCATCAGGCCGATCGCCGCGACGTAGGCGACGAAGATCAGCCCCCGGAGTATCCCCTCCAGCAGGTTGCGCGCGGTCGGGGAAAGCGTGAGAAATTCGCCCGACTTTTCCGAGAGCCACAGAGGCAGGGCGATGAAGAGGCCCACGACGGCGAAGAGCCCGACGGCAATGGCAATGGCGATGTCGCGGGTCGTCAGCTTTTCCTCGCTTTCACTGAGGGCGATTTCCGCCGAGCGGTTGAGGGCCCGAAACCCCGTGCCCATCATCTCGATCATTGTAATAAACCCCCGAATCAGCGGCAATTTCCAGGGGTAGCGCTTCGTGCGGGAGGAGTTTTTCCAGTTTTCCCGAAAAATTTTCCCGTCCGTCTGCCGAATGGCCAGACCCCACAGGTCCGCGCCCTTCATCAGGACCCCCTCGATCACGGCCTGACCGCCGACGGGGATCCTGCGCGCCTCCTCGACCCAAAAACCCCACCCCGGGCCCAGGGGCAAAAAGAATTGAAAGCTCTTAATCCATGTTTTTATTTTTATCTGATTCAATGAGATCCTCCATACTTTTATACGGTCTGCCGCAGGACCGGGCCTCCCGGCATTCTCCCTCTCGAACGCAGGAGGGGCCGGCCATTCTAAAGATGACGGGCGCCGCTTTTCGGCACTCGACGAGCATCAGGCGGGCGAGCTCGCGTATTTCCCACTGAGCCCTGCGGCACAGCCTCAGGACGAAAAAATGATGAAGCACGCGGGCGTTCATCGTGAGGACGAGACGGGTTTCCCATCCGTGGGGAAGGATGAAGCGCGCGTCCTCCGCCGGAACGCCCATTCCCACGAGAGCCCCATAGGTTTCGCGGGCCGCCTCCGCCTGCCGTTCGAAGAGCGTCCTCGCCTCCGGGTTGTCCGCGATGGTCGGGGGCAGAACGACCCCGCCGCCGTCCATTTTGACGTAACGCTGGCTCTGCTGGCTGTAACTGGCCAGACGATGACGCACCAGCTGGTGCGAGGCCACCCGACTGAGCCCGTCCACCCCGAAGGTAAAGGAGGCGTGCTCGAAGGGAGAATGATGCCCGCTGCGCCAGAGTTCCGCCAGCAGCCCCTCAGAAAGTTTTGCCGCTTCGCGCTCCAGCAGACTGGACACGGTGACGTCGCTGTAACACAGGCGCGCCGCCGCCGCGACGAGTTCATCGGGTTCGGGCGTATGGGAGAGAAGGTAAACGGTCATGACGAAGGTATGGGCCGAAATCAAAAAGGGGCCTTACAGCCCCTCTCAGTCCTGCTTTTCGGTTGTTTCTTTTTGGCCGTAGTTAATTCCGGCGTACTTCTTCTGAAATTTTTCGAGACGGCCATCCGTCATCACCCTGCTCCCCCGCTTCCCGGAGTAGAAGGGATGACACTGAGAACACACGCCCACGCGGATTTCCTTCTGCGTGGACTGCGTTGTAAAACTATTCCCGCAGGCGCAGTTCACCTTGCACTCCTGATAGCCGGGATGAATTTCCTTTTTCACGACAAACACCTCCGAATATTAAAACTCAGGGAGGCAGAACTTTCGCCCTCCCTGAAATCCCCTGGACGTTTCAGATTCGCTTGAATTCGCCTGATTTAATGTCTCAGGCCCAGACGCTCGATCAGTCCGCGATAGCGATTGAAATCCTTATCCCTGAGGTAGCGCAGAAGCTTTCTTCGCTGGCCAACCATCTTCAGAAGCCCCCGGCGGGAGTGAAAATCCTTCGTGTGGATCTTCAGATGCTCCGTCAATTCCCTAACCCTTTCGGTCAGCACCGCGACCTGAACTTCGGGGGAACCGGTGTCGGACTCATGCGTCTTGTAAGCCCCTATGATTTCCTGTTTCTTTTCCTTCCGGATCACGAGTATCACCTCTCCAATGAATTGCCGCGAACTGCGACGCGCGTCGATCCTGGAGACGCGCATCCCGGTATCGGGCCAAAGGGTATATTATCACCGCCGACAGCTCCGCGCAAGCGACGGAAAATCCGAAACGCGCACATCGCGCGATGCGAAGAAAGGTCTGGAGGTTAAAATTATCCCGCACTCGACTTCGTCTCTGCCCGATACTCCGTTATGCTGCGGCGTTCGTCGTCTGTCGCCAGCCCCAGCAGCGCCGCCTTCTCGCGTCGAAGTTTTATACCAGGTTGCGTTCAATTCAATCAGTATTGGGTAATGGTACCCAGGGTTTTTGGTGCGGGGCGGTACATAATATACTCAGGAAAAACTTATTGAAACGTCCGGGCGGTGAAGCGATGGAAAATTATATGGAAAATACGGAGGGCATCCGGCAGTGCATTATCGTTACGGGGATGTCCGGGGCCGGAAAGACGACGACGCTCAAGGTGTTGGAGGATCAGGGGTTTTTTGCCATAGACAACATTCCCCCCATGCTTCTGCCGCAGCTCTTTCAGCTTTTGTCGGGAAACAGGGCGACCGCGTACGCGGGGCTGGCCGCGACGATCGATATTCGAAGCGAACGTCTGCCGGACGATTTTGCGAAGGTGATCTCCATGTTGAGGGAACTGGCTCCCGCCGTGAAGGTCCTTTTTCTGAACGCGTCCGACGAGGCACTGCTCAGTCGCTTCGAGCAGACGCGGCGGCGTCATCCCCTGGGAGAAAATCAGTCGGTGCAGGAGGGGATTCGCAGGGAGCGTATTCTTCTGACGCCGGTTCTGGAAAATGCGGATGTGGTGATCGACACCTCGCTGATGGACTCCCGGCAGTTCCGCGAGCGTCTGGTCGACGAGTTCTGCCGCGAGTCGGGCGGCGTGTCGCTGATCTTCACTTCCTTCGGGTTCAAATACGGAGTTCCGCAGGACAGCAACTACGTGTTCGACGTTCGGTTTCTCCCCAATCCCTTTTACGTCGCGGAGCTGAAATCGCTTTCGGGCATGGACGAGGGCGTCAGAAATTATCTGTGGTCCTTTCCGGAAACCGGGGAATTCTCGGCCTCCTGCGTGAGGTTCCTCGATTTTGTCATTCCCCGTTATCTCAACACGGGCAAGTCCCAGCTGCACGTCACCGTCGGCTGCACCGGCGGAAGACACCGCTCCGTCGCCTTCGTGGAATGGCTTTTCGATCGCTACAGGGAAACTCCGGGCGGCATCAGCGTGAATCACAGAGACCTTTTCAGGGTTCAGGCGCTCCAGTAATGGACTGGGCCACCGGGTTTGCCGTTGGGATATTTACGGCGTTCTTCATCATCCTCGTATTCGACGTTCGGGGCCTGCGGAGGCCGCGGCCTCTCAGAGAGGATCCCTTCCGAGGCGCCATCAGCCATCGGCTGGCCACCGGCCCCTGCATCGTGGCGGTTGGAGGGGGAACGGGGCTTTCCACTCTGCTGAGGGGGATCAAGGGCTTTACGCGCAACATCACGGCCGTCGTGGCGGTGACCGACGAGGGGGGAAGCTCGGGGCGGCTCAGAATGGAGTGGGGCGTCCTTCCCCCCGGCGACGTGCGCAACTGCATGGTCGCGCTGGCCGAGAACGACAACGCCCTGAAGCGGGTTCTGGACTTCCGTTTCGACAGGGGGGAGCTGGCCGGGCACAGCCTCGGAAATTTACTTCTGCTCGCGGTCTCGGAGCTGTGCGGCGACTTTCGCCTCGCCGTCGAACAAATGAACGACCTGCTGGCCATTCGGGGCAAGGTTCTGCCGGTGACGACCGAGGCGATAACGCTCGTGGGCCTGACCACCGACGGCAGCAGGGTGCGGGGCGAGCTGGAAATTGCAAAGCACGGGCACAGCCTGAAGGAAATCTGGCTGGAGCCGGAGGGCGCGCATCCTCTGGCGGAAGTGCTGCGCTCCGTCGACGCGGCCGACATCATCGTGCTGGGGCCGGGGAGCCTCTTCACGAGCGTCATCCCCAACCTGCTGCTCCCGGAGTTCGCGGAAAAACTCCGAAACTCCCCCGTGCCCAAGGTGTACATCTGCAACCTCATGACCCAGCCGGAGGAAACGGAGGGGATGAACATCCTGAGCCACCTGGAATGGGTTTCCGCCGCGCTGGGGAGCGTCCCGGAGTACATCGTCGTTAACGCCGCCCCCATTCCCGACGAACTCGCGGCCGGCTACAGGCAGGAGGGCGCCGAGCCGCTTTATCCGGATCGACACCAGCGCGAGAAAATAAGAAACCTCGGCTGCACGATCCTCGAGGTTCCCATGATCCAGGTGATCGACTCGAAACTCGTGCGTCACGACTCTTTTAAACTGGCCGAAATGCTTTTGCGCCTGTGTCGGGATTTGGGAGGGAATCGGTAACGTGGCCTCTCTGGTGGAGGAACTGTGGGACGAGTGGACCTCGTTTCCGGTTCTTTCCGGGGACGCCGCGTCCCTGGAGGTGGCGGGAATCATCGCGGGACTCCGACCCGGCGAACGGGAACGGAACGATTCGGTGCGCCTCGGCAGCTCACGGCCCTGTGTTCTGCGCCGTCTCCTGAAGCTCTGGAAAAGCTCCCGGTGGGGAGAGGCGTTGAATCTGGCCGATCGAATGCTTATCCCTGAAAGCATGAAGGGACGCGTTCGCCTGGCCCTGCCGCTGGAAATACACAGAGAAATAGTGGGCTGTACGCCCTCCGGGAACTGGGACTGGCTCCGAGGGGCGTGGGGGAGCTGTGGAGCCCTTTACTTTCCCAAATCCGGTTATTATCTCGTCATGAGATTCGGAGAGGGGGGCGTCGTCACCCGCGTGAGGAAACTCTTGCAGAGGGCGCGCGTTCCACGAAGCGAGCGCACGGTACACGGCGCATATGAGATCATCCTGAGAAATCAGGAGGAGATCGTGACCTTTCTGAGCAAAATCGGCCTTACGGGCATCTCGCTTCGCGTGGAGGACAGGGCGATCCTGCGTTCGATGCGCGACCGCGCCAACCGCATGCGCAACTGTGACACGGCGAACATCAGAAAATCTCTCCGGGTCGCCGAAAAACAGCTGGAGCTGGCTTTGAGACTGCAGAGGGACAACCTCGTCGAAACGCTTCCGGCATCGCTCAGGGATCTTGTCGAGGCGCGCCTGGCCTGTCCCGAAGCGTCGCTTTCGGAGCTTGGAGATGTTTTATCCCCCCCCGTTACGAAAAGTACGATAAAATATCGCTGGAAACGCCTGTGTGAATTTATGGGTGAAACGGACGGGTTCGAGCAATAAGCGACTTTTTATGCTCGTTGCTGATTTATATTGAAAATTTCAGGGAGGGATATGCAGGTGAAACTGAAAACATTCGGGTCCCGGGACGTCGAAAACAAAAAGGCGCTGGTGCGCGTCGACTTCAACGTGCCTTTTAAAAACGGGAAGGTTACGGACGACGCTCGTATTCGCGCTCACTCCTCGACGATCGGAAAGCTGCTGGACGCGGGGGCGAAGGTCGCCCTGGTCTCGCATTTTGGGCGACCGAAGGGGAAGCCCGTTCCGGAGATGTCTTTGGGACAGATCGTTCCGGACGTCGAAAAGGCGTACGGAAAGAAGGTTCATTTTGTTGACGAATGCGTGGGGCCCAGGGTCGCGGCGGCGATGGAGAAGCTCCCGAAGGGCGATATCCTGCTGCTGGAGAACGTGCGCTTTCACGCCGAGGAACAGGAGAACGACGCGGCCTTCGCCGCGCAACTCGGCAAAGCGTTCGACGTCTTCGTCATGGACGCGTTCAGCGCGTCTCACAGGGCCGACGCGTCCACGAACGGGATCATGTCCGTCCTGCCGTCCTTCGCCGGCGACGTCCTCGTGAAGGAGGGCGAGATGCTGGGGTCCGTCAGCGAACATCCCGTGAAGCCCTACGTCCTCATTCTGGGGGGCGCGAAGGTTTCCGACAAAATCGACGTCGTGGGCAACCTGCTGAACGAGGCCACCACGATCCTGATCGGTGGGGGAATGGCCTACACCTTCCTGAAGGCGCAGGGACATCCCGTAGGCAAATCCCTCTGCGAGGCGGACCGGCTCGACTTCGCGCGCGAGACGCTGAAGAAGGCGGAGGGCATGGGCGTCAAAATCCTTCTGCCCGTGGACAGCGTCGTCGCCGATGGGCTGGAGGCGAAGGAGACGGCCGTGGTCGACAGCGCCTCGATGCCCGCCGACAAAATGGGGCTCGACATCGGCCCGAAAACGGCGAAACTCTTCGCCGAGGCTCTGACGGGGGCGAAATCCGTGCTCTGGAACGGCCCTATGGGCGTGTTCGAGAACAAGCTCTTCGCCGCCGGGACCATCGCGGTGGGGGAGGCCGTGGTGAAGTGCACGGCTGCCGGCGCGACCTCCGTCATCGGCGGCGGCGACACGGCATCCGCCGTCAGGGAGTTCGGCTTCGAGGACAAGGTCTCCTGGGTTTCCACCGGGGGCGGCGCCAGCCTCGAGTACTGCGAGGGGAAGAAACTGCCGGGAATGGCCCCCCTCGAAGCCTGATACGGTCAGACGAAAGGGGAACCAGATAAAAATTATGAAGAAAATTTACCTGTACGGCAACTGGAAAATGAACCTGAACCGCGGGGAGACCGAGTCCTTTTTCGGGGATTTCGCCAGGGAGCTGGCCTCGTCTCAGGCGCTCGTTGCGGCGATGGGAAAGACGCTCGAGGTCGCCGTGTTCCCTCCCTTCACCTCTCTGGCCGCGGCCGGGGGCGCGATCGGGAAAATGAAGGGCGCGACGCCCATTTTGGGGGCGCAGAACGCGTACTTCGAGCCGAAGGGGGCCTTCACCGGAGAGGTTTCTCTTCCCATGCTGAAGGACGCGGGATGTACTCACGTCATTCTGGGGCACAGCGAGCGGCGGGCTGTTTTTGGCGAGGGCGACGAGCTGATCGCAAAAAAGCTCAGGGCCGCGCTGAACGCCGGATTCATACCGGTATTCTGCTACGGCGAGACACTTGAGGAACGGGAGGCCGATAAAACCTTCGACGTCGTGTCGCGACAGCTCCGCGCGGCGCTCGCCGGCCTTTCCGCCCTGGAGACGGAGAAGATCGTCTACGCCTATGAACCGGTGTGGGCCATCGGGACGGGGAAGTCCGCAACCTCCGCCGAGGCGCAGGAGGTCTGCGCCCTCAGCAAAAAACTCGTTCAGGAACAAACCGGCCGGTCGGCGTCGCTTGTTGTACTTTACGGCGGCAGCGTGAAACCCGACAACGCGCGGGAGCTTTTGTCCATGGACGCCATCGATGGCGCCCTCGTGGGGGGCGCCTCTCTGAAAGCGGACTCTTTTTTGCAGATCTACAAAGCATATGCCGGAATCTGAACCGGAACCCGAATTGATAAACCCAACTGAAAGGGAGGCGGCTGCATTGCCGAGGCTCCGCAGGTTTTTCGCGCTGTCGTTTGTTTTCGCTCTTCTTGTTTTCTCTCCCCTTTTCTCCCCTGTCGCCTGGGCGGGGAACCCCGAGGACGCGCTCAGCGCCAGACCTGACGAGTCGATCTATCTGTCGGCGCGCGTGGACGATCCGGGAGGAATGCTGAGGCATATTTTTTCACGGGATAACGTGGACATGCTCGCTTCCCTGATGCCTCCCCAGGAGCTGCAGGGATTGCAGCTTGTCGCGAGCGTCGTCGCGCAGATCCCCGTAAAGTCGCTGGCTCTGGCGGTGGGGACGACCGCGGATGAAACTCCCTTCCTGCAGATCGCGGCTTCCATGCCTCCGGAGCAGCAGGCCAAACTGGACCGCGTCGCGGCAGGGAAGGCCGACGCCGCGGACGTGGTGACGCTTTTGCTGGGGGAGGGCGGCCTGCTGCTGGCTGCGGGCATCAACCCGAAGGTGCAGACGGGAGAGGCGGGGCCGTACTACACCGTCGATGGAGGGGGCGCACTGAGCGCCAGAGACGACCTGCTTCTGGTGGCGAGTTCCCCCAAAGACCTTCAGGACTCTCTGAACGCTCTGGCGGACGCGAAGAAACGCCTCGCTCCGAAGCGGAAGTTCGACTCCCCCGACTATTACTTCCTCCACATCGACATATCCACGATCGAGGCGCTGACCGACGACGGAGACAGCCGGAACGCCGAGGCGATGAAGACCCTGAAGAGCATCTTCAAAGCCCCTCTGGAATTTGAGACGGCCTTTGATTTGAAGCCGGACAGTTTCCTGATCTCCTGCGCGGCGAACATTCTGGAGTCGCTTTCCACGGCGGAGCGAATCAGGAACCTTCAGGCGTCCGCAGGGGGGGGTATCTTTCTCGCCGGCGCCGGGAAACTGCTTTTCGGAGTTGCGGGCATCACGGACTTCAGCGCGTCGAACCTGAAGGTCTTTCCGGAGGCGGAGAGATTGTGGGCGAGGTTCATAAGGGAAACGAGCAGGGTGGGTATTGAAGAAAAGGACATCGAGAACCTTCTTACGGGAAGTTTTTCCCTGGTGGGAGGAAGCAACGCCACGTTGATGGGCAGGCCGGCGCCGGGGATGTACGTGGCGCTGACCGGACGGGAGGGAGTAGCGGGCTCGATTTTGAAAAAACTCCTCGCGGACCCGGATTTTACGAACGCCGTTCCGATGTCGCCTCTCAAGGTCAGCGGATGGGATCCGCTGGTGAGGGTGGATCCTGCGCTGGTACCCGTGCCCCTGCTGGTGGGGGCCAGGGGGGACACCCTCTTTTTCGGCGTGGTTGATCCCGACGGGCTGGATAAAAAACCGGAGGTTTCACCGGCGGTTGCCGGGCTTCTCGAAAAAAAGCTCATTGCGGGCGGCTTTATCGACGTGGTCTCGATCTGGGACTGGCTGAGGCGGGAGGTTGGCGACGTGAATTCCCCTCTGGGAGCCGCTCTCGAGTCTCTTCCCAAAGACCAGGCGGGTATGGTCGGGAATATTCTGAACGCGGACCTTCCGGTGAGCTTCATCAGGCTGTGGAACCCCGCCCTGGAGGCGTCCTTTATCGAATTTTCCCTGGTGGACGTTCCCGCGGAGAAGCGCCTTCTCCCCAGGCTTCTGGAAGTGGCGAAGGCTCTCGGAATCGAGGATGATGACGAATTCGACGACGAAGAATCGCCCCTCGCGACTCTTCTGGTTCTCAGGGGAATGGTGGAAGCGCAGATCGCTCAGGAGCCCGAGCTGGATCTCGAAGATTTGGAGGTGCCCTTTGCCGGCGCCACGTTCCTCGAAAAGGACGGGGACATCTGGATTGGCCTGCAGGTGGGTAGTGACGAAGATAAACTGGAGCTGATCGAAAACGCTGCGAAGTTCGGCCTCAGCGGCTCCGCTGGCCTCGGTATCGCGCCCGACGGCAGTACCTACGAGGGACAGGAAGCGGTCTGGATCAGGGTCGAGAAATAATAGCGCCCGCCTAATACCGTGAATCCTTTCCCAGGTGTACCGGTCGTTTGAAATTTATCGACCGATGAATTTTTTGCATCAGCATCAACTTTTTATTAAACAATAAAGGAGTGGCGTATTTGACGCGTTCGCTGAAGGAACGGTTTACCGTTCATTTCCCCCCTGGAGCCTTTGAGATTCAGCCTGTGCCTCGCCTGTCGGAAAACGCCATGTGGCTTCTGGAGCAGAGGTATTTTGTTCAGCGTTACGACGAGGGAACGCAATCCCTGCGTAAGGAGAGGAGCTTCGAGGAATTTGCCCGCCGCGTGGCGCGCACGGTCGCGAGCGCGGAGACGGCCTGCCTCGACCCCTCCGATCCCCATTCTTCGGAGTGGCTGCAGATTCTGGAGAAGAACATCACGGCCGACATCCTGGGCCGGCGTTTTCTCTTCAACTCGCCCTGTCTTTTCAGCGCGTCGGCGGGGCTCACCGTTCTGCCGGAGTTCGCCTCCATCATTTACAAACCCGTGGACATGATGACGTTCGCGGACTACGCGCGCCTCTTCGACTCCCGCACCCAGAGCCAGCAGCTTTTTGCCTGCTTCGTCATCAGCGTTCCCGACAGCATCGACGGGATTTTCGAGTCCGTGAGGGACGCCAGCATCATCAGCAAGTTCGGCGGCGGGGTGGGCGGCAACTTCGGGCGGCTGCGCGAGTACGGCTCGGAAATTCGCGCCGGAACCGGCGGCAGGGCTTCCGGCCCCGTCTCCTTCATGGAGACCTGGAACACGATGGGGGCCGTGGTGGTGCAGGGTGGTAAGCGCCGGGCGGCCCTCATGGGGATGCTGTTCGACGATCATCCGGATATTTACCGTTTTATCGACTCCAAGACCGAGGACGGAAAACTTTCCTACTTCAATATCTCCGTGGCCGTTTCCGATAAACTGATGGACTCGACCGCGAAGAACGGGGACTTCGACCTGATCTCCCGGGCCGACGGGACCGCCGTCGAGACCGTGAAGGCGCGCGATCTCATGGGGCGTATCTGCGAAAGCGCATGGAAGCGCGGAGACCCAGGCATCTTTTTCATCGACAGGGCGCAGCAGGACAACCTCCTGAAGATGGGGGAGGAATGGGTCATCGAGTCCACCAATCCCTGCGGCGAGCAGCCGCTTCCGAACTACACGAGCTGCAATCTCGGCTCCATCAACGTGGAGGCGTTCGTCGGCAGGGACGGGAAGTTCGATTGGGACGAGTTCGAGGACCAGGTGTCGAGGTCCGTCTACTATCTGGATCTTGTCATCGACGCGTGCAGCTATCCTCTGGAGAAGATAGGGGAGCGTACCCGAAGGATTCGTCCCGTGGGCCTGGGGATCATGGGGCTTGCGGACGCCGCCATCCTGCAGGATATCGTCTACGGCAGCCCGGAGTTTCGCGTGTACTGCGAACGCTTGGGCGGAGTTCTCGCGACAGAGGCGCTTCTGGCGACGTCCCGGATTGTCAGCGACGCGGGTAAGGATCCCTTTCCCGAATCCCCGCTGGTTCAGGAGCTCTTCGATCAATTCAGAAATAAAATCGAGGACGGCGAGCGCCTGTTCAGCGAGGGCGTTCTCTTCAGCGACGAGTGGTTCCTGTTCCTTTCCGAGGAGGAATACGATCAGTTGCTGGTCCGTATGCAGCAGTCAGCGCTGATTCCCCGAACCCTGGTCAACACGTTGCTCGAATTCCGCAAGCCGAACCGGGGGCACGCCTTCGAGGAGGCGAAAGCGGCCCTGCACAGCCTGGTGCATGGGCAGATGCGCAACAGCCGCCGCCTTTCCATAGCGCCCACGGGCTCCATCTCCATGATTCTCGACGCGAGTTCGGGCATCGAACCCAATTTCGCGTGGTCCTGGAGCCGCCACATCGCGAAGGTGGACGGTTCGGGGACGGAGGCGCGCGAATTCTGGCACAAGCTGCTCTCCGAGGAGCAGAAGGCGGAGTACCGAGGCACGAATCGCCTTTCCGGCAAAACCTGGGTCACTGCCTACGATATCACGACGCAGCAGCACGTGGACGTGACGGGTGTGTTCGCGCGCATCGTGGATTCGGGCGTCAGCAAGACGGTGAACCTGCCTAACAACGCCGCAGTAGAGGACGTCCGGCAGGTCTACGAGGCGTGCTATCGCCTGGGATGCAAGGGCATCACCATATACAGGGACGGCTCGCGTTCGTACCAGCCCATCGAAATCAAAAAGACGGAGGAGTCCACGGGGTCGGGACGCGTCAAGGAGCGCCCGGGCCTCGTCGTGTTCGGCAAAACGATCAAGGAGAGCACGCCGTGGGGCAGCATCTACATCACGATCAACTTCGACGGAAACGACCCCTTTGAGATTTTCATCACCGTCGGAAAGAGCGGCTCGGAGCTCAAAGCCATGACGGAGGCCCTGTCGAGGGTCATCTCCATCGGCCTCAGGTCCGGGAGCAAGCTTGAGGATTTTATCGACACGCTCAAGGGGCTTTCGGGAAAAGAGTACTGGATGTTCGGGTTCGACGAATCGCACGTCGCCCGCTCCATCCCGGACGCCATCGCGCTGCTGCTCGAAAAGCTGGTCGAAAGAAAGGACGCGATGCCCGCGCCGCGCCACGAGGGAGGAGCCATATGTCCGGAGTGCAAAGCCCCTCTGGAAATGATCTCGGGCTGCGCCTACTGTTTCAGTTGCGGCTACAGCCCGTGCAAATAAAAATAATATGACTTGAGCTATCTCAGGGGAATACGCTTCCCTTCCCAAGACCCAGGGGGTCTTGGACCCCCTGACCCCATAATTTGGATTCCTTCAGGCGAAGCTCCGAGCATCGTTCAATCCTTCCAGCCCTGCTCCGCCCTGCAATCTTCCCGGGCGGGGCTGAAGGCGTCCAGAGCTATGGTTTCCTCCAGCGCCGTTCCTCCGTGGGTTTCGTTCGGCGCGAACACGATGAAGCCGCCAGCTTCGACGACATGCGTCGCGCCGCCCGTCTCTTCGAAGCGGATCTTTCCGCTGACCACGTACGTTATCTGCTCATGCGGGTGACTGTGAGGCGGCAGCGCCGCGTCCTTCTTCATCACCCAGTGCGCGAGGCTCAGTCCCGCCCCATGCGCAAAAGTTCCCGTGAGGCCGGGCCACCTGTCGATTTTTTTTATTTCAGCGCTTTTGTACGTTTTCAATGCCACTCATCCCTTCCCAAATCTGATTGAAGTCAAAGAGCCAAATAGAACATCGCCATAATAACTTGCATGACCGCATTTTGGACAGATAAAACCATCAGGCCATCGAAGTTTGAAGAGCAGCTCCGGCGCTGATTATGTCACTTTTTACCCCTTGAAGCAATTTGATATTTGATAAAACCGACGTCGCGGCAGTCATCGGGGACGTCCGACCGGAAGTCGGGAACGTCCGCATCCGGAACACCATCCCTGTCGGCAGAGGAGGAGTCTGTCGCCCGGCGGTGAATTATCCAACAAAAATGAGTCCTTCAGGGAAGCGCGTTCAGGGATGAATTGTCCTGAGTGATATCGCGCCGCGCTCTCGGGCTCGAAATCATTTCTCCGTTCCCTGTCGGTGAGACTTTTTCGAAAATCGTCTTTTGGCGCCCACGGATTTTCGTCCTTCAGGGCCGTGGGTCTCGGGTTTCCATTCTCCGCCCCGGTCGCCGGCGATCATGTCGCGGATGGCGGCGGCGCGCTCGAAGTCGAGTTTTTCCACGGCCTCCCACATCGCGCGCTCCAGCTCCCTCACGGTGAGGGTCGGTTTTGCCTCTCCCGCTCCGGGGGCGACGCCCTCCAGAGAGTAGGCTTCCAGCAGTTCCGGGGGCAGCAGGCTCGTGACTTCCTTCTCGATGTTGCGGGGGACGATGCCGTGCGTTTCGTTGAATTCGATTTGTCTTTTGCGGCGGCGCTCCGTTTCCTCCACTGATTTGCGGATGCTCTCCGTCTCGGTGTCCGCGTAGAGGTAAACGACGCTGTTGATGTTGCGCGCGGCGCGTCCCATGATCTGGATCAGAGAGCGGTGCGAGCGCAGATAACCCTCGCGGTCCGCGTCCAGAATCGCGACGAGCGTGACCTCGGGCAGGTCCATTCCCTCACGCAGCAGGTTGATGCCTACCAGAACATGAATATCGCCCTTGCGAAGATCGCGGATCAGCTCGGCGCGCTCAAAGGTGTTCAGCTCCGAGTGAATGTACTTCACCCTGAATTTCATCTCCTGCAGGTACTCGGCCAGGTCCTCCGACGATTTCTTCGTCAGGGTCAGCACGATGGCGCGTTCTCCCTTTTCCGTCACGGCGCGAAGGCGCTCGATCAGGTCGTCGACCTGTCCCGTAGCGGGAAGGATTATGACCGCCGGATCCACGACCCCCGTTGGGCGGATCACCTGCTCGACGACGCGCGCCGAATTCTCGATCTCGTAGTCGCCCGGCGTCGCGGAAGCGAATACCACCGTGCGCATTTTTCCCTCGAACTCGCGCCACTCCAGCGGGCGGTTGTCGAGGCAGGACGGCAGGCGAAAGCCGTTTTCCACCAGTACGGTCTTGCGCGCGCGGTCGCCGTTGAACATGCCCCGCACCTGCGGCAGCGTAATGTGCGACTCGTCCACGATCAGCAGAAAGTCCTCCGGAAAGAAATCGACCAGCGTTCCCGGCGGGTCTCCGGCCTCGCGGCCGTCCAGGTAACGGGAGTAATTTTCGATGCCCGAGCAGTAACCCACCTCCGTCAGCATCTCCAGGTCGTAGCGCGTGCGCATGCGGATACGCTGGGCCTCAATGAATTTTCCCCCGTTGTTGAAGCGCTCGACCATCTCCTCCATTTCGTCCTCGATCATGGGCGTCGATCGCGTGATCGCGTCGGTCTGCGTGACGTAGTGCTGCGCGGGATAGATCGACGCCTCGGCGATGCGCTCCACGCTTTTGCCCGTCACGGGGTTGATGAGGTCGATGCGCTCGATTTCGTCGTCGAAGAACGTCACACGGATACAGTTCTCGTCGTAGGCGGGAAAGATCTCGATCGTGTCCCCCCGGACGCGGAATTTTCCGGACTCCAGAAGCTGATCGTTGCGCTCGTAGTAGTTTTCCATCAGGTGTTTCATGAACGTGCGGTGCTCCCAGTGGTCGCCCTCAGCGAAGGGGAAGATCGCGGCCTCGTAGTTCTCCCGTTTGCCCAGGCCGTAAATGCAGGAGACGCTGGCCACGACCAGCACGTCGCGCCGCTCGACCAGCGCCTTCGTGGCCGCCAGTCGCAGCCTCTCTATGCGGTCGTTGATGGACGCGTCCTTTTCGATATAAGTGTCGCTCGACGGGATGTACGCCTCGGGCTGGTAATAGTCGTAGTAGCTGACGAAGTAATGCACGGCGTTTTCCGGAAAGAAGAGCTTGAACTCGCTGTAGAGCTGGGCCGCGAGGGTCTTGTTGTGGGCCAGAACCAGAGTCGGGCGGTTGACGCTGGCGACGACGTTCGCCATTGTGAACGTCTTGCCGCTGCCTGTGACCCCGAGCAGGGTCTGGAAGCGCTCGCCCGCGAGAAGACCAGCCGTCAGCGACCCTATCGCCTCCGGCTGGTCGCCCGCCGGAGGCCACTCGGAGTGCAGAACAAAATTTTTTTGCATCAAAATGCCGTTTCCTCCGATCCGGTCCCGCGTCGAAGCCGTATCTCCAGGTCGCTACAGCGTGATGACCTTGTCGGCCCTGTTCAGCGCCTCGACGATCTCGAACATGTTGGAGACCGTTCCGACGCCCGTCTGATCGGCGATGCTGAAGTGATTGACGCAGGTTCCGCAGACGAGCACGGTGACGCCCTTCTTCTCCAGGTTTTTCAGGTGGTCGCAGGTGGAGGAGTCGTAAAGGGACAGTTTGACGCCCTCGTTCATCAGGGCCACGACCACGGGCGTGTTGTCCACCTGCCCCAGCGTGCCCAGAAAACTCTTTATCAGAACCTCGCCGAGCTCTTCATCGCTGCGTCCCAGCGTTCTGCAGGTGATGAGGACGGAGAACGTCTGCGTCGGAGGCAGGGGGGGAGAAAGGTTTTCTTCGGCCCCGGCAGAGGTTTTTTTGAACGTCTGCGTTTTCGGGGGCTCCGACGCCTCGCCTTCCTTTTTGTGCGCCGCGATCGCCAGCATACCCTCGTCGTCCCTCAACTGAACGCTGTAGCCCCGGTTTTCCAGAAATCGCATCACGTTGGACGCCGACGTCGGATTGTCCAGAAGCACCTCCAGTTCTTCTTCTCCCTGGTCGACGACGGCCTTCGTCATGATGACGGGCTCGGGGCAAATTTTTCCTCTCGCGTTGATCTTCTTCAATTTGAAATACTCCTCCCGCGGACACGGATCTTTCGAATTCCGGAATCTCACAATCTCGATTCACTTCGCTTCGATCCGTTCTTTATTTTATGACTGCTTCGAGCGTTTTTATTATAGAATAATTTTAAAAAGTATACATCGAAAGTCGTGAGGGGTGCGCCTGTGATTGACGAGATCAGACAAAAAATGAGAGCGATTCCCGGAATGGACGTTCTTCTGGAAAAAGAATGGACGCGCCAGTGGCAGGCGACCCTGGGACGCGAGGGGGTCAAGCGCGTCATCAACGGGGAGCTGACGCGCCTTCGCCGACGGCTTCTGGAGGGGGAGGACATGGACCTTTCCCCGGACTCTCTGCAAAAGATCCTTGAAGGGCTTCTGCGGGCCGAGGGACGCCGCCGTCTGCGCCCGCTCGTCAATGCCACGGGTGTGGTCATTCATACGAACCTGGGGCGTTCCTGTCTGGCGGACGAGGCGCTGGCGGCCGTGACGGAGGTCGCCTCCGGCTACAGCAATCTGGAGTACAACCTGGACGAGGGCGTGAGGGGACACCGCAACGCGCACGTCGAGGGCGCTCTCTGCGCGCTCACGGGGGCGGAGGCGGCGCTTGTCGTGAACAACAACGCGGGGGCGGTGCTGCTCTGCCTCTCCGCGCTGGCGAAGGGCACGGAGGTCGTCGTATCGCGCGGGGAGCTCGTCGAGATCGGGGGATCGTTCCGCGTTCCCGACATCATGGCGTTCTCCGGGGCCGAGCTGGTGGAGACGGGCACGACCAACCGCACGCACCTGAGGGACTACGCCGGCGCCATAACGGAGCGAACCTCCATGCTGCTCAAGGTCCATCCCTCCAACTTCAGAATGGAGGGCTTCACCACCGCGCCCGAACGGGCCGACCTGGCCGCTCTGGCCCACGAGAAGGGGCTGATCCTCATGGAAGACGCGGGCAGCGGCCTTCTGGTCGATGGGAAAGCTCTGGGCCTCGAAGGGGAGACGGACGTTCGAGCCTGCCTCGCCGAGGGCGTCGACGTCGTGACGTTTTCGGGGGACAAGATGCTCGGCGGGCCGCAGATCGGCGTGATCGCGGGAAGAGAGCTCGTCGTCGATCGCCTGCGCGGGCATCCGGTCCTGCGGGCGCTGCGCGTTGACAAGATGACGCTCGCGGCGTTCGAGATCACGATGCGGCTTTACATGAGGGGCGATTACGACGCCATCCCCACGCTTTCGATGCTGCGCCGGACGGGGGAGTCCATGAAGGCGCAGGCGACCCGGCTGGCGGCCCGGCTGCGTCGGGTGACGAGCGCCCGCGTCTCCGTCGCGGAGGTCGAGGACGCCGTGGGGGGCGGCAGCTATCCCGCCCTTCCCCTGAGGGGCTGGGGCGTCGCGGTGACCGGTCATCCTCTGGGGGGGGCGGGGAGGCTTCAAACGCTTCTGCGCGCCCGCGACCTGCCGATCCTGTGTGGGGCGCGCCGCATCGCGGGCGTTGATGACGCGCTGGCGATCCACGTGCGCACACTGCGCCCCGGAGACGAAAAGGAACTGATCCAGGCGTTTGCCGACCTGCGACCGAGCGAGCTCCGCCCCCCTGAGCTCAAATGACGATGACTGAATCGAACGCGACTAAAAAACCGGTCGATAAAAAATCGGAAGAGCGTGAAATATCTCTGGTCATCGGCACGGCCGGACATATCGACCACGGAAAGACAAGGCTCGTGGCCGCGCTGACGGGGGTGGACTGCGATCGCCTGCTGGAGGAAAAAAAGCGCGGCATCACGATAGAGCTGGGCTTCGCCCCTCTGTGTCTCGACGATGGGCGCGTGGTCAGCATCATCGACGTTCCGGGGCACGAGCGATTCATCCGTCAGATGGTGGCGGGGGCTTCGGGCATTGACGCCGTGATGCTGGTCGTCGCCGCAGACGAGAGCGTCATGCCTCAGACCCGCGAGCACCTGGCGATCCTGGAGCTTTTGGGCGTCCGGGACGGACTGATCGTCGTCACCAAGGCGGACCGGGTCGAACCCGAGCTGCTGGAGCTGGTCGAGGAGGACGT
Source organism: Synergistaceae bacterium (assembly GCA_031289165.1). Lineage (GTDB taxonomy): Bacteria > Synergistota > Synergistia > Synergistales > Aminobacteriaceae > JAISSA01. The sequence continues at coordinate 11,368 of JAITPZ010000070.1, read as the reverse complement.
GCGTGGTTTCACGGCGGGAACTTTTCTCGAGGGAAAGGCGGTCGTCCCGGTCTCCGCGCTGACGGGGCAGAACCTCGACGTGCTCAGGGAGGAGCTGGTCGCCCTGGTGGACAGGGTGAGGCCGCGCCCGCGAAAGGGAGCGTTTTTTCTGCCCATCGACCGGGCGTTTCCCATCGCGGGCTTCGGGACGGTCGTCACGGGGACGGCGTACCGGGGGATCGCCCGGCCGGGGGATGAGGTGGAAATTTTCCCCGCCGGCAGGGAGGGAAAAATCCGCACCCTGCAGGTTCACGGCCGCACGGTGGGGGAGGCCTTCGCCGGGCAGCGCGTGGCGGTGAACCTCTCCAACGTGTCGGTGGATGAACTTTCGCGCGGCGACGTCGTCTGTCGCAGGGGAGTCTACGCGAGTACGCTCTGTTTCGACGCGGTGATAAAACTGCTTCCCTCTGCCCCTGACCCTTTGAAGCACTGGCAGCGCGTCCGCATCTGCATCGGGACGTCCGACGCGCTGGCGCGCGTGTCGCTGCTGGAGGCCAGAAATGTTCCGCCCGGCGGAGAGGCCCCGGCGCAGCTCGTGATCGAGGAGCCCGTCGTCTGCACGGCCGAGCAGCGCTTCATCATCCGCTTTTACAGCCCGCTGCTCACCATCGGGGGGGGACGGGTGGTTTTCCCCTACGCCCGCAAGCCGCGGGGCGCGGTCGCGCGTGTGGCCTCCGCGGAGCGTATCCGCGCCCTGAGCGCCGTTACCGATGGAAAGGAGGGTTCCGTCGAGGCGCGCCTGGCGCTTCTGGTGAATCAGGCGGGCATGATGGATTTCGACCAGGCCTCCCTGGCGATTCAGGAGGGGGCTGCGGAGCTTTCCGTCATCGCCGCCCGCCTGATTCGGGACGGTCTCGTTCTGGAGCTGAAGGGGGAGCGGCCCGTCTATCTCTCTCACGCCCGTTTCGACGAGCTTGCCCTGGACGTGGAAAATACCCTGAAGGCCTACCATGAGGCCCATTCCTCGGAGGCAGGGATGCCCGCGGACGAGCTGGCGCGCACGGCTCTCAGGATGCAGGACAACAGGGCGGCCCGGTCGCTGGTGGCGATTCTCGCGGAAAGGGGCGCCGTCGTCGTGGACGAAAAGGGGGCCCGCCTGCCGACCTTCGCGCCTCGGAACGACGAGGCCTTCCGAAAGAACCGCGAGGCCCTCTTCGCCCTGTGCCGCCAGAGGGCTTACCAGCCTCCGACTCTGGAGGAGGCGAGAGCGGAGCTGAACATGGACCCGCAGGCCTTTTCGCTTTTGATTCAGAGCCTCAAAAACTCGCGGCGCCTCGTGCTGCTCTCGGGCGAGTACCTTCTCACGGACGAGACGGAGAGCAGCGTGCTGAACGTTCTGGAAAAAATAGGGGGAAACGTCACCCTGGCGGCCGTGCGCGACGTCACGAACAGCAGCCGTAAGTTCATTCTTCCCATACTGGAGTACTTCGACTCCAAAGGATACACGCGCAGGGTCGGGGACGTCAGAGTCGTGCGAAAGGCCGTGAAACAGGTTGCTGATATTTAAGGGAGACAAACTGCTGGTTCGGGACGTGATTTTCGAGTTCGACGACCGACCGAAAAAGGGAAAAATTCTGAGATCCTCGGAGGATCTTCCCCCGCCCTGGCGGGAGGTTCCGGCCTGGTGCGAGGTGGACGAGGCGCATGTCTCCCAGGGCGGCGCGGAGTGGCTGGACCTGCGCGCGGTCTGGCAGCGATGGGGCGACCGGGCTTTCGTGTACGCGGGAACGTCTTACCAGTACATGAACTGGCTGCGTCAGGCGCGGTTTTGCTCGAACTGCGCCGCCCCTCTGGTTCCGAAGGAGGAGGACAGGGGACTCCTCTGCGGCGAGTGCGGACGCACGTACTACGCGCCGCTTCATCCCGCGATCATCGTCGCGGTGGAACGGGACGGAAAACTTCTGCTCGCGCACAATTCGCGTATGCCGGCCGGACGCTGCAGCGTGATCGCGGGTTTCGTCGAGCCGGGAGAGTCGCTGGAGCAGACCCTGGCCCGCGAAGTCATGGAGGAGGTCGGGATCGAGGTGGAGGACATCCGCTACTTCGGAAGCCAGTCCTGGCCGTTTCCGTGTTCCCTGATGCTGGGCTTCACCGCGCGCTGGAAGGACGGCGAACTTCACCCCGACGGCACGGAGCTGGACGACGCGAACTGGTACGCCCCCGACGCCCTCCCGGATATTCCCCCACCCCTCAGCATCTCCCGAAGGCTGATCGACGATTTCGTCACGCGAATGAGCCAATAGCCCTGCGTTCTCGAAATTTTTGATAATAAAAAGCCAATGTCAACAACCTGAGGGTCAAGGGGTCCTCGATAAGACCCCTCGCGAGGTTTGAGGCGGAGCCCCAAAGATTGGTCGCGTTCATTCTCAGGTTGTGGACATTGAATAAAAATCTACCCTCCTGCTTTGCAGGGGGGGTAGATTTTTATGCAATTTTTATTTCATAAAACCACTTTAAATGATAGAATGAATTTCAAAACAGAGCGCCCATTTTGGAGGCGGAGCTTGTGGCGGAAAACGACATTTTTGATCGGATACGATTGAAGCTCAGTACCTTTTCCCGGTCCAACAAAAAAATCGCCCGGTTTTTCATCAGCGAGTACGAGCGGGCCGCCCGGATGAACTCTTATGAAATCGCCGGGGAGCTGGGAATATCTCCGGCGACGGTGGGGCGATTCGCTGTCGCGCTGGGATACGCCGGTGTTGGGGAAATGTTTCACGACCTTCGGGACGGAGCCTTCCGCATCGCGCACGGCCCCATGAAAAAACTTCGCGAGTCGATATTGCAGAACGAGCAGCCGGAGGAAATTCTGCGCAAGGTGGTGCAGCACGAAATCGACGGCCTGAAGTTTGATATGTTCGAGCAGATGAACCAACCCTTCATTCGCACCGTGAGGGCGATGATCGACGCTGATCGAATTTTTCTCGTCGCCGCGCGATCTTCTTTTTGCGTGGCTCACTACGGAGCCGCTCTGTTGAGCAGCGCTTCGAAAAATGTTTTCTGTGTTCCCTCCTCGGCGGAAGATCGCTACGAGCGCATGGAAGATCTGTCCACACGTGACGTGGTCATCGCTATTTCATACCACCGTTATTACAAGGACACGGTTGACCTGATGCGATACGCCGGAAAAAGCGACGCTTTCGCCGTGGGGGTAACGGATTCCGTTTTCTCTCCCCTCGCCCCTTTCTGCAGGGAAATTCTGCTTGTCCCCAATCAATGCCCGTTTACGTCCTACGTTCCGGTCATGGTTCTCATGGACGCTCTTATCCTCGCGTTCACTCAGGCCCGGGCGGAACAGGTGGACGAAATCCTGGAGCGTCGAATAAAAATTCTCATGGAAAACGGCGCCTATACCGAAGGCGACGGAAAGGAGGAATTCGGGGAAGAAAAGTGAAGGGAAGAATGCGAGCCGCGCTTTTGGAGAAGGTCGTTTTTATTTACTGGGGGGGGATTTTGAATGCTGTTCGATTTGCCGCCAATCGCGGGGCTTTTGCCGCTTCTGCTGTACATCGTTCTCTCGTTCAGAAAGAATATGCACCCTATCGTCAACGTGCTGGTCTGCACCATTGTGGGGGCGGTACTGGTCAAACAGCCTCTGCTGGAAATGGGAGGCGTGCTGGCGAAGTCCCTGGGGTCCTTCCTGGCCCTTGTCGGTTTCATCATCATGCTGGGATCTGCACTGGGTGTTGTGCTGAAAAAAACGGGCGTGGCTGAGAACATCGTCAACATACTCATGAGAAAAATTGGCGTCAACACCCAAAGCCGAGCTATTCTGGCGACGATGGCCTGTTCCGTGACTCTGGTGACGCTTCTGGGAACCCTTGCGGGGGCCAATGCCGTGATCGCCCCCATCGTTATCCCATTGGTAGCCGCCATCGGCATTACACCGAGTGCTCTCGCCGCCATTTTTCAGGGCGCCGGGCAGGCGGGGCTTTTCATCGGCCCCTTCACTCCCCCGATGGTCACTCTGATGGAAATAACCGGGCTTAGTTACCCCCAGGTGCTTTTCACCGCAGGGCTTCCCGTCGCGATTCTCATGTGGATCATCACCTTCTTTATGGCCCGGCGCATTCAGAAATCCACCATGGGCCTTTACAGTTACTCCGGCGATGTGGGACTTCCCCCGGAGACATACCAGCCATCCCCCAAAACCGTTCGCGCGACCTGGACGTTTTTGGGCGTGCTGGCGCTTCTGGTGGTCTATGGTATTTTCAGGAAAGGCGGCGCTTCCTACGCTATCGTCGTGATGCTGGGAACGGGGATTTTCACGGGACTGGCCGGCGGGCTTTCCCTGGGCGAGATCTGCGACGGTATGATGGAGGGCTGCGGCCGGCTGGTATGGCTCTTCGTCCTCTTCGTCTTTTTTGACCCCTTCCTCGCGTTCGTTGAAAAAAGCGGCGCTTTCAACGCCCTCGTGGATTACCTTTCTCCGTATATCGCCACTGCCGGAAAGACGGGGTTCGCTCTTTTCTCCGCGCTGGTGGGAATTTTCGGGATCAACGGAGCCGCGGTAGCCCAGGCCGTTATGATCGACAAGCTTTTTCGAGGGTTTCTGGATCCCTTCGGGATATCGATGTACCTGTGGGCTATGATCGTCCTGGTCGGTTCTCAGATCACCTCCTTCGCCTACCCCGGAGGGGACATGATCGGCCAGATGGGGCTGGCCCAGTCGAAGGACGTCACCTCCATGCTGAAGCTGGGCTACGTCATCATCGTGGCGACGCTCGTCATGGCGGTTCTCGTCAGCTCTATTTTCTAAATCGAACGGACGAGAGGATGCCGGGATGAAGCAGATGATGCCCTCAAAGGAGATTTTTGCAATTCTGGGCGGGCTCGACGGCGATGTTGGGCTCTACGTGGAGGATACGGAAACGGGGGAAACCCTGACCGTCAACCCGGGGAGGGTTTTCCCATCGGCCAGCGTCATCAAGCTTCCGCTGCTCTCGCTTCTGCTGGCGGACGGACGGGATGGGCGCGTGGATTTGGAGCGGCCCCTGGTCGTGGCACCTCAAAACCGGGTCGGGGGGACTGGAATTCTTCGGGAACTGCCGGAGAATCTCCCCCTGCCGCTCTCGGCGCTGGCGAAGCTGATGGTCGTTCTGAGCGACAACGTCGCCACTAACACGATCATCGACGTCGTGGGCATGGAGCGCGTTGACGAGCATTGCCGGGAACACGGGCTGTGCGACACGTCCCTCCAGCGAAAAATGATGGACTTCGACGCCATCGCGAAGGGGCGCAACAACTTCACCACCGCCGGGGATATCGGGAAAATGCTGAGTGCCCTGGCTCGGGGAGAGTGGATAACGCCGGAAATCTCCTTCACGATCCTGGACTACATGGCCGGCCAGCAACTGCGCGGGAAACTCCCCGCCCTTCTGCCGGCGAGCCCCGTCGAGGTGCCGATGAAAGATCGTCCCACGCCGCCGCCGGGCAGGGTCTGCGTCGCCCACAAAACGGGAGACCTCGACCGTATCCAGCACGACGTCGGCGTATTCATCCTCCCCGATGGGCGGTGTTATGTCATCGCTATGCTGACCGGCAATCTAAGCGATGACAGAGCGGGTATCGCGGCCATCGGAGAGGTTTCCCTGGCCATCTATCGTGCCCTGAGCCAAAATTGAAGATTGACGCCAGTTTGAACTCTCAAATTTTAAGGAGGAGACGGTTATGAAAAAAGTACGAATGGCATTGCTGGTAACTCTGGTCCTTATGGTTTTTGCGTTTCCCGCCCCCGGCGCCGAAGAGCGCACGCTCAACCTGAGTACCCTCGCGCCCCTTACGACGATCGATCCGCACGCGACGTCAAACATTCAGGACATCATCTTTCACCGGCAAATTTTCGAGCCGCTTTTTTTCCAGAACGAGGCCACCGGCAAGTACGAACCGCGCGTCGCCGAGAGCTACTCCATCAGCGACGACAATCTCACCTACACCTTCAACATTCGTAAGGGAATCAAGTTCCATAACGGAGAAGCGCTGAAGGCTGACGACGTTGTGTTTTCCCTCAATCGCGCACTGAAGAGCTCCAAGGTCAGAAGTTACCTGGCCAGTGTGGCCGAGGTGAAGGCGCTCGACGACTACACGGTAACGATCAGGCTCGGGCAGCCCAATGCGGCCTTCCTCAACAGCCAGAACATGATCATGATCCTCAGCCGGAAGGAAGTTGAAGAACAGGGCGACGAGTTTGGCACGAAGCTGACACTGGCCGGAACGGGGCCTTTTTACCTCACAAGCCTGCAACACGACGTCGAGTGGACCTGCGCGGCCTTTGCCGATTACTATCGGGGCGCGGCCGCCATCAAAAAGCTCCACTACGTGCCTATAACCGAAGCCTCCGCCGGTCTGATCGCGTTTGAGTCGGGCGAGCTGGACTGGTACATCGCGCCCATCGCCAACTGGGACGCGCTCACCAATAACCCAAAGTACAGGACCGAACTCGTTACGGCGAACCACATCTCGTATGTGGCCGTCAATTATGAGCACCCGCCTTTGAACGACGACAATATTCGCCTGGCAATCGCTTACGCCATCGATAAGGACGCCATGAACATTGCCTGTTACGACGGCAACGCCGTCAACGCGGACTTCATGGCGCCCCCCGAGAACACGGGCGCGCCCACGAAAGGCGTCGTCTACAACTACGATCCGGAGAAGGCCAGAGAATACGTGAAGAAGTCCGCCTTCCCCAACGGAACCAAAATTGGAATCATCAACTGTTCCGCGGGCGGGTACTTCGAGAAAATGGCCCAGGTGCTTCAGAGCAACTTGGCCGACATCGGGCTGATCTGCGACATCAATCGGCTCGACTCGGCGACCAACCTTGAGATGGCGCGTAACCAAAAATACGACCTGCTCTGCACCGGGCTTTCCCCCTACGGCGACTACGAATCTCTGAGGATGTACAGCTACACCAAAATGAAGGGCGCTTACATGGTCAAATACGAAGGGGAGAAGTTCGATTATAAAACGATGGATGACCTCTGGGACGCGGGTATCGCCACCACCGACCTCGGCGAGCGGGAAACAATCTACAGCCGCCTCTCCGACTGGATCGCCGGCACCGCGACCCTCCTGCCCATATTCCACAAGGTGCAACCCTATGCCTGGACTCCCAACCTGGTCGTTCCCGTGAACTACCCCAACTACCCGCAGGTCTACGAGTGGTCCTGGGCGAAGAAATAATAATTAAAACATCGGGGCTTTGCCCCGAACCTCACCCAGGGGCCGCGGGCCCCTGGGAATCCCTTTAATTAAGGGCGCTCAGTCGAGATTTGCTGTTGGGGGTGTGTGCGTGCATCGTTTTATCTTTAAGCGTCTGCTTATGATGATTCCTATCGTGATTGGAGTGTCGTTTCTGATTTTTGTCATCATCGACATGATCCCCGGCGACCCTGGCTCCAACCTGCTGGGGGCGGGCGCGCGGCAGGAAGACATCGATATGCTGAACGAGGAGCTGGGGTATAACCGGCCCCTTCTTCAGCGTTATGGGAAATATATGTACGACGCGCTTTTTCGCTTCGACCTTGGGAAATCCTATGCCACGAAAAAACCGGTTGTAACCGAAATCAGCAATCGGTTGCCCATTTCTCTGACCGTGGCCTTCAACGCCATTCTGTTTTCACTCGTCTTTGGAGTCCCTCTGGGAGTGCTGTCGGCGGTGAAACAGAACACCCTTTTCGACCGCATTCCTACCGGCCTGGCTCTGCTTCTGGCGGCGCAGCCAGCGTTTTTGATCGGGCTTCTGCTCATGCTGATCTTTTCTCTGCGGTTGGGATGGTTCCCGGCCAACGGTATTGCGAGCTGGAAAAGCTACGTCATGCCGATGATTGCGTTGGGGCTTCCATATGGCGGCCGCCAGCTGCGCTTTACGCGCTCCAGTATGCTGGAGACCATTCGGCAGGACTACGTTCGCACCGCGAAGGCAAAGGGCGCCACCGCGCGCCTGGTCATCTGGAAGCACGCCATGAAGAACGCGCTCCTTCCCGTTATTACCGTGGCGGGCAACAGCTTCGGCATCCTCATTGGAGGCGCGATAGCGACAGAGACGTTGTTTGGGCTGCCTGGCCTCGGGTCGTTCATCGTGGCGGGCATCAAGCAGAAGGACGTTCCTGTCGTCACGGGCGGCATCATCGTATTCGCCGTCGTCTTTTCCTTTGTCATTCTGGCGGTGGACCTCTCCTACGCCTTCGTGGACCCGCGAATTCGGGCAAAATACTCCGGGAGGAGGGGATAGGATGGCGGTCGCCGGCGTTTCGACTTTCAATTCGACTCAGGAAGAGGTTTTGATTTTCAAAAAAGAAAGCCGCTGGAAAGAGGTGATCCGCAGGCTCAAAAAGGACCGCCTGGCAATGCTGGGGCTCGCCGTCGTCTGCGCCATGATCCTCTTCGCTCTTCTGGCGGACGCCATCGTTCCCTATAGCGTCGCGTTGAAGATGAATCTGAAGCTCAAGCTGGCTCTTCCCTCGTGGGCGGGCGGCCCCGCTGGATACTGGTTCGGCTGCGATGGATACGGGCGCGACCTCTTTGCGCGCTGCCTGCACGGCTCACGGGTTTCCCTGCTCATCGGGTTTGCCACCTCCTTTGCCACGCTGGCGGTCGGCAGCCTGCTGGGGGCGCTGGTGGGTTACGTGGGCGGCAGGCTGGACGATCTCGTCATGCGCGCCCTCGATATCTTTTCCGCCATTCCCTCCACGCTCTTCGCTATGGCGGTGGTGGCCGCGATGGGGCCCGGCATCGTCAACATCTGCATCGCCATCTCCCTGACCAACATTCCCGGCTTCGTGCGCATCGTTCGATCCTCGGTGCTGAACGTCGCCGAGCAGGAGTACATCGAAGCCGCGCGCGCGGGCGGAGCCTCCATCCCGTATATCCTCGTCAAACATGTGCTGCCCAACACCGTGGGGACCCTCATCGTTCAGACCACCGCCAACGTGGCCTCCATGATCCTGACGGCGGCTACCCTGAGCTTCCTCGGATTGGGCATCAACCCGCCGCAGCCGGAGTGGGGGGCACTGGTCAGCGAGGGGAAGGAATTTCTGCGCACCGCGCCGCATCTGATTCTGTTCCCGGGCGTCATGATCTGCGTCGCGTCCTTCTCCATGAGCGTTCTGGGCGACGGCCTGCGCGACGCGCTGGACCCCCGCCTCAGAAACTGAGAATGGCAGGTATGAAAAACATGAAGGCACGTACGGAAAACATGCAGACGGACGCTCCGTTGCTGTCGGTTAAAAATTTATCGGTGGAGTACCGCACCGATCTGGAGACGGTGAGGGCCGTGAACGGGATCGGTTTTTCGCTGAGGAAAGGCGAGACCCTTGGGCTCGTGGGGGAGACCGGCGCGGGAAAGACGACGACGGCTCTGGCCTGTATGGGATTGCTCCCCGAGGCTACGGGTCATGTCGCCTGCGGAACGATTGAGCTGGAAGGCGAAAACCTGCTGGAGCTGCCGGAGTCCGAAATGCGGAAAGTGCGAGGGGAGCGCATCGCGATGATCTTTCAGGATCCCATGACCAGCCTCAATCCGGTTATGTCGGTGGACGAGCAGATCGCCGAGGCGCTGGAGCTTCACAATGAGGACAACAAAACCGCGCGGCAGATTCAGGAGCGCGTGGACGAGGTGCTCCTGATGGTGGGCATCCCCGCATCCCGCAAGCACGACTACCCCCACCAGTTCTCGGGCGGCATGAAACAGAGGGTGGTCATCGCGATGGCTCTGGCCTGCGAGCCGACGCTGCTGATCGCGGACGAGCCCACCACCGCGCTGGACGTCACCATCCAGGCTCAGGTCATCAACATGATCCGAGGGCTGAGAGACAGGCTGGGCACCGCCATGATCATGATTACCCACGACCTGGGCATCGTCGCCCAGACCTGCGACAACGTGGCGGTGATGTACGCGGGGCGGCTCATCGAGGTGGGTCGCGCGGCGGACGTTTTTCTCCCGGCGGGTTCGGTGGGCTCGGTAAATTCGATTGAACATCACCCCTACACGGCGGGTCTGTTCGGCTCCATCCCCAGCCTGCGCGACAGGGCTCGTCGCCTGACCCCCATTCCCGGACTGATGCCCGACCCCACGAACCTTCCGAAAGGGTGCGGTTTCGCTCCCCGCTGTCTCCAAAAAACGCCTCTTTGCGACGAAGAGTCTCCCTGCGCCTACGGCAGCGGCGCGCACCGGGTTCGCTGCCATCTCTTCGCGGAACGGGACGGCTGGCGAAAGGAGGATGAGTGAGGATGGATCAGAGAATGGACGCCCTTCCGCTGCTGGAAACGCGAGGCCTCAAAAAATATTTCAGAGTGCGAGCGGGGGGAGCGCTGAAAATGCTTCACGCCGTGGACGACGTCAGCGTCACCCTTTTTCCCCGAAGGACGCTGGGCGTGGTGGGGGAATCGGGCTGCGGCAAGTCCACCCTGGGCCGCGTCATTCTCCGCCTCCTGGACGCTACGGAAGGGCAGGTGCTTTTCAGGGGAGAGAATATTCTCGCATTCAATCGGCGGCGGATGTTCCTGACGCGCCGGAAGATGCAGATCATCTTTCAGGATCCCTACTCCAGCATTGACCCGCGCATGTCCGTGGCCGAGATCATCGCGGAGTATATGCTGATACACAAAACCTGTTCCGGCAGGACGGCGGCCTTTCAGCGAGCCGCTGAGCTGATGGACATCGTGGGGCTTGCCCGACGTTATGCGGGCGCGTATCCCCACGAGCTGGACGGCGGCCGGCGTCAGAGAATCGGCATCGCTCGGGCGCTTTCCCTCTCCCCTGAGTTCATCGTCTGCGACGAGCCGGTCTCCGCCCTGGACGTCTCCATACAGGCGCAGATTCTCAACCTGCTCATGGACATTCAGGAGGATCGGGGTCTGACCTACCTGTTCATCACTCACGACCTGTCGGTGGTCAGGCACATCTCGGACGAGATCATGGTGATGTACCTCGGGCAGTGCGTGGAGCACGCCCCCTCGGACGTTCTTTTTGAGAATCCCCTGCACCCGTACACACGGGCGCTTTTGTCCGCCATCCCGGAGCCGGACATCTCCATGCGCGACCGGGAAATCCGCGTCATCAAAGGGGAGGTCACCAGCCCCATCGACCCGCCGCCCGGCTGCCGTTTCGCCGCGAGGTGCGAGCGCGTCATGGAAATTTGCAGGGAGAAAACGCCCCCGTTGCGCCAGTCGGGAGTGGAGAAAGACAGGAAAGAAGGCGTGCCTCGGTCGGCGAAGGAGCACGACCGTCACTTCGTGGCCTGCCATCTGGAATTTTGATTTTTTGATTCATTACTAGAAGAGGAGAGTTCGTTATGACGACAAAAATGACCTTTACGGCCGCGGG